>JAQUHM010000202.1 GCA_028683595.1 Geobacteraceae bacterium
GCCGACATTCCCTACCAGATCCTGGAAAAAAGGGCGCTGGCATTCCACTGCACCTGCAGCAAGGAAAAAATCGAACAGGCCCTTGTTTCCCTGGGCAGGGAAGAGCTTGCCGACATGGTTTCACAGAAAGAAGAAACCGAGGTAACCTGTGAATTCTGCCGCCAGGTCTGGAAATTTACCAAAAAGGACCTTGAACAGCTGCTGGCCGAGACCGGTTCGTAGGGTCAGGCCCGCTTTCGGCGACGCTGGATCCAGATATAAACCGAAATAATTACGCTGCTGCAGAGAATGACTATCAGCACTGCCTGGTGGGAATAGCGCATGATCAGCTCCCGCTTTTCACCAATGAAGTAGCCGATGTAGGTCAACACCGTCACCCAGATTCCTGCGCCGAGGAGAGTATAGAGGGAAAAGCGGATGTGCCCCATGCCAGCCAGTCCGGCAGGCAGGGAGATGAGATGTCGAACCACCGGCAAAAGTCGCCCGAGAAAGGTCGATATCTCACCGTGGCTGAGGAAAAAGGTTTCAACCCGGGTGAATTTTTCCTCGGTGATCCAGACGTATCGACCGTATTTCAAGAGCAACGGCCTGCCCAGATGGCGGGCAACAAAATAATTTATGTAGGCACCCACCAGGCTGCCCAAGGTCCCACTGAGGATCGCGATCCCGATATGCATCTGTCCCTGCTGGGCAAGATAGCCGGCCGGCGGCATCACCAACTCGCTGGGAACCGGGATAATGGAACTTTCCATGGCCATGAGCAGAAAAATGCCGGGGTAACCCATGGCGCCAATGGTGATAACAAGCCAATCAATCAATTGCTGCACTGGTAGCCCTCTCCCTGAATGGAATATAAGCGGGCATTCTAGCCGGTTTGACGGGAAAAGGCCATAACAAAGCTGTCCGTACAAGGAGTTTCCGGATAGAAACAAAGTACACTAGGTTGAGGCAGTGAATTTTCTGGAACAACTACATGAGCGGGTTCTGGTGGGAGACGGCGCAATCGGCACCATGCTCCATGCCAGGGGTGTTACCGCCGAATCAGGATTTGAACAGCTCAACCTGACCAGTGCGGACCTGGTGCTGGCCCTGCATGCCGACTATATCACCGCAGGAGCCCAGGTTATCGAAACAAATACCTTTGCCGCCAACCGCCTGCGGCTTCAGCAACTGGGACTGGAAGACAAGGTTCTACAGATCAATCTTCAAGGTGCTGCCCTTGCACGCAAGGCCGCTGCAGGGAAAGACGTCTTTGTGGCCGGCTCCATCGGCCCTCTTCCCCGCTTGCGGGGAGAAAGCGAAGCACCCTCTGCCGAGGAGATCATCGCCATTTTCCGCGAGCAGGCCTTTGCCCTTGCCGAAGGAGGAGTCGACCTCCTGATCCTGGAAACCTTTGCCGACCTGCAGCAAATGAAACTTGCCCTTGCAGCGGCGCGTGAAACAAATCTTCCCCTTATTACCAGCATGGCCTTCCTCGAACGGGGCCGCATCTCCGGCGGCATGGGCGTCGAAACGGTGGCACTGGAGCTGGCAGCAGCCGGTGCCCACTGCATCGGTGCAAATTGCGGCGCCGGAACACTGGAAATGACCCGTAACATTCAACGAATGGCAACGGTCACCCTTCTCCCCCTTGCCGCATACCCGAACAGCGGTTTTCCGGAATACGTAGACGGTCGTTACATCTATCGCACAACACCCGAATACTTTGCCGCCAGAGGTCTTGAGACGGCACGCGCCGGGGCAAACCTGGTGGGAGGGTGTTGCGGAACCACGCCCGAGCATATCCGTCGGTTGGCCGAGTCCCTGCGGGATATGAAGCCCGCTACGCGAACCATCACACCGCCGGCCCCTTCCAGCCGGGAAATCACATCAGCCACACCTTTGAAAACCGGCTTTCTTTCCAACTGGGGACGAAAAACTGTCATTACCGTCGAACTGGACCCACCAAAAGGGCTCGACTGCAGCCGGGTCCTGGAAGGATGCCAAGTACTTCGGGACGCCGGAACCGATGCCATTAACATCGCCGAAAACCCCCTTTCCCGGGTCCGGATGGGAAATATCGCCCTTGGCGAACTGATCCAGCGAGAAGTGGGCATTGAAGTGATTGTCCATGTCACCTGTCGCGACCGCAACCTCATCGGTCTCCAATCGGAACTTATGGGGGCAAGTCTCCTGGGCATCCGCTCAATCCTTGCCGTAACCGGTGACCCGGCCAGCATGGGCGAACAGTCAGGCGCATCGTCGGTCTTCGACCTGAACTCTCTCGGACTCATTGCCCTGCTGCGTGACCTTAATTCCGGACTGAACGGCACCGGCAACAGCATAGACCGGGGAACCGGCTTTACCATCGGAGCAGCCTTCAACCCCAATGTCCGGAATATGGAATCCCAGGTTGCCCGGTTGGAAAAAAAGATCGCCAACGGAGCCCTTTTCGTGCAGACGCAACCGCTGTTCGACCTGGAAAAGCTCGACACGATGCTGCAGTTGACCAGCAAACTTTCGATCCCGATCCTGCCGGGGATTCTCCCCCTGGTGAGCGAACGGAATACCGAGTTTCTTCATAACGAGGTTCCCGGCATCACGGTTCCGGAAGAAATTCGGGGCAGGATGCGGGGCAAGGGAAAAGAAGAAGGATTACAGGAAGGGCTCGCCATCGCAAAGGAATTCATCGATGCGGCCAGAAACCGCGTGGGGGGATTTTACCTCATGCCACCGTTCGGAAACTATCGAATCGCCGCCGAGTTAGTGCGGCACATCAGAACCGAAATAAAGACGTAAAAAGCGGAGTTGCCACAGAGGACACATGTGTGCGCAGTAGCCTTGGCGAAGGCGAAGAGAACGCCGAGAAATATAAGGGTTGAAAAATATATCGAGAATAGAATACCGCAGCAATACCTCTGAGTCCTCTGTGACCTCTGTGGCAAGCTGCTTGTCTAAGGTTGAATTCCTGTGGAGGGAACACACCATGCTGCAACGAATAATGCTGCTGATAATCGTCATTGCCCTGCTAGGCGGCTGTGAGAGCATGAAGAAAAAGCATATCGCCTGGGAACTGGATGAGTGTTCCAAGAGCTATAACGGGATGATCCGCTGGCATGAATTGGATAAGGCGGCGGCTGTTTTCTCGCCGAAAGAGCTGCAGGAAGAGTTCATGCGGAAAGCAGATTCCGCAAAGGGTGTCAAGGTTACCGACTTCAGGATCAAGAAGATGGAGTGTTCCCCGGAAAAAGGAGAGGCAACCGTCATTCTGGATATCGACTACTACCGTGAGCCATCGGTAACAGTGAAAACCATAGAAGACAAACAGGAATGGAAATATGTCGGGAAAAAAGAAAACAAGAAATGGCAGCTCATGACCCTGCCGCCTGATTTTCCCTAGTGGCCAGTCGGGCTCAGGAAATCGAAACGAAAATTCGGCTGGGCGAGGACAGATTTTGTCGATTTTGCAAGGTAATAGTTGTTCTATACGCCAAAAACGCGGCAGACTATGGACCGTCCAGACGGATTTGTAGCAGATTTACCCCTAAGTCCAACAGGCTCCCAGCTCCTCAAGCCAGGCGTCCGTGAAAGTAACGGAAAAGGTTGCTCCCCGCGCCTTTGGCCCGATACATAGCTGTATCTGCCTTTTTCAGCAATGTGTCAGGATCCTCCCCATCGAGAGGGTAAATGCCAATACCGATACTTGCCCCGATGGAAACCGGGTGGCCTTCCAGAAAGAAAGGTTTATTGAGACTGCCCACAATTCTCCGTGCAACAATTGCGGCATCTTCCGGCTCGACAATCTTGGTGAGGATGATGGTAAACTCATCGCCTCCCATACGGGCAACGGAATCGCTGAGGCGCAAGCACTGCGCAAGCCGCTCGGAAACTGCCTTGAGAAGAAGATCGCCGATTGCATGGCCAAAGGAATCGTTGACCTCTTTGAAGCGGTCAAGATCGAGATACAGAAGGCCGACAAGATGTTCCTGGCGCTTGGCGTTCAGCAGCGACTGACCGATCCTGTCGAAAAAGAGCCTGCGGTTGGGAAGTCCGGTGAGGGGATCGAAATTGGCCAGGAATTCCAGGTGCTGCACCGCCAGTTTCCGCTCGGTGATGTCCCGGAAGATTGACTGAACGGCCATTTTTCCATCAAGGGTAAAGGGGGTTGAGGCAACCTCAACATCAATCTCTTTTCCATCTCGACAGATGAACCTCACTTCCATCCAGGGAAAACTCTCGCCCTTGTTCTCCATTTTCCGAAATCGTTCCCGGACAATCTGGTGATGGTCGGAGTGAATGAATTCGAAAACAGACCTGCCAAGAAATTCTTCCACGGTTTTCCCGGCAAGAATTCTTATTCCCGAAGGGTTCATGAAGAGAAATTTGAAATCCGAGGTTACAATGATTCCGTCCGGGGACAACTCCACAAGTCTCCGGTATCGTTCCTCGCTCTCTCTGATTGCTTCGAATATCCGTTTTTTTTCGTTCACGCGACGCTACCTTTCCGCTATCTTCACGGAAAAACATCAACGGTTCATGTCTCACCTTCTTTATACGTCGCAACGGGTGGCACCACAGCACTGGAACCTGCGGCACCACCACGCTGAAATCGTTTATCATCCCCGAAAGGGTCTTTCCTTGACCTGCCCTCCTAGCGGAGCGGGGTCATTGTCATGATTTTTCGGGCCATCTCGGGATATTTGGCAATAAAGCGCAGTTCATCATCCACCAGGGGCTTCTGCGTGTGTACGTTCGCGTAGCGCACCAGCTCAAGGATGTCATTTGCTTCCTTATCGTTGTGGAATTCTATTTCCAGCTGGTCATATACATTGCGGAACCCTTTGATGCCGCTGTATTCGCCTGCCGTGATCTCCCTGCCGGTATCGATGATTTCCGGCTCCCCCCTGCCCAGCTCCTCGAAATCATATAACTCGTAATTCCGGCGATTCTTCAAAGCCCCGTCAGCATGGATTCCTGATTCATGGGCAAAGGCATTGGCACCGACGCCCACCTGGTTCATGGGAATCGGCACGCCGAAGGCATAGGAAGCGTACTTGGCAATCTTCCAGGCCTTGGTAAGGTCCACCTGCTCATCGAGCAGATATTTTCCCGACAATCCACTGGCTTTCTTCATGGCTAGGATTACCGATACCAGGTCGGCATTACCGGCCCGCTCGCCCATGGAGTTTATTGCAGTGTTGATGTAGGCGTCGACGCCGCCGTCAATGGCTGCCTTGGCACCGGCAACGGAGCAGGCAACACCGAGTCCCAGGTCGTTATGGCAGTGCAGTTCGATAGGCATCTTCACTTCTTCGGCAATCATCCGCACCCGGCGATAGATGGTAAACGGGTCGTCATAACCAAGGGTATCGCAGTAGCGGAAGCGATCGGCACCAGCCTCCTTGGCTCGGATGGCGAAACGGACAAGATATTCGTCGTCCGTACGGGAAGCATCCTCGGCATTGACCCCGACAATCTCTGCGCCGAGGCTTTTCGCCAGCTGCACATTTTTCGTCATGATATCGAGGAGATTGGGAACGGCAGGGTTTTCTTCCGGATTCCTGACAATGCGACCGCTGAACTTCCCGTCGGTCATCATTTGTGAGGTCGAAATGGAGAGATTGACATTCTTCAGCTTACCGCTTTTGAACGACTCCTTTATCTCTTCACCCCGCATTGGGCACCAGCCGCTCAGCATAATTGGCTGCAGGACTCCCATTGCCGCCAGTTCCAGATTGGCGTCTATATAGTTTTTCTCGTGATGGGTAAAGGGAAAACCGAATTCACTCTGGTGAATCCCCATTTCATTGAGATACATGTTGATCATGGTTTTTTCCAGCTTGGCCAGGCCCAGGCGCGAGGTCTGCACCCCGTCCCGATTTGTCACATCAACGATATAAATTTTCGGCATTTTGTGGTTCCTTTCTCGGTTACAGCTTAGATTGTATTCATAGCAGCCCGCATGTCACCCCTGGAAAAAGGCACGGTGCGCTTGAATCTTTCAAGTCTAAAGTCAAATCACTCTAAAGGCAAGCAAAGAAATTTCAAGGACTTCGGGGCTCTGGAGTTGCGGGGAACAGCCGGCTTGGTTTGTGGAAAAACTGAGGAATGGTCTACTGAAAAACAATTGGCGAACAACAGCTGCACAAGGAGTATCCAAGGAATAGTGTACAGAAATGACTGATTCTGCAACTGCCTCATTGGCTCCTAGTCGCAACCGGATGTAAGAGGTCTGCGAAGGACAAAGTACGAACCGAGATACTGACGGAAATACAGGCTGAAGGCCGAAGGAGGAAGACCGTATAGAACCGGCAAAACCCTTCAGTCCTCAGCCTTCAGTCTCATTACCTGATTTTGTTCTTTAGTGAAGTTCTTCACCGGTCGTGGTCATCACCAGCTTGCCGTGCTTCACGCCCTTGACACCGATCAGCTCGTCGGCGATTTTTTTCACCTCGCTTGCCCTGCCCCGCACCACTAATACTTCAAGGCAGTTGTGGGCATCCAGGTGCACATGGAGGGATGAGACAATCTGATCATGGTGGGCATGCTGCTGTTCGGTCAGCTTGTCGGCAAGGTCATGCACATGGTGATTGTACACCAGCGTGACCGTGCCCACGGTATCCTCGTCACCCTTCTCCCACTTCAATTCCACCAGTGATGCCCGGATCAGGTCACGGATCGCCTCCGAGCGGTTCAAATAGCCCTTTTCCTCGATAAGGTGATCAAAGCTCTTCAGCAGCTTGTCGTCGATTGATATGCCGAACCGTATTGTTTCTCCCATATTTGTCTCCTGGCTACTCATTCACAGTACGTGTAATAAATCTTTCAATCACTGTTTTCAGTACTATATTCAGTCTCCTCACCTAACCGTAAGGGAAGGTCGGGAGGGTTTAG
>JAQUHM010000203.1 GCA_028683595.1 Geobacteraceae bacterium
CAGACTGCGAGGAACTCAGACTGCAACTGCTTAGCGAGCCCACGCCGGACGAACTGTCGAGCCTGGTGGATGGCGGTCGGGTCGACCTCTTCCATCAATTCAGCCAGGTAGGACTCGGAGGGAAGGGTTAGTGCCTCTGCCAGGAATGCCCGGTCACTTCCCCCGGCGGTCAGGGTGGCCCCGAAGGCAGCAACGAAGCCAGGATCGAGCTGAAGTTCCCGCCCTGCCTGAAGGTCTGCCACCAATCCGAGGATGAGCTGGACAGCCAGCTGTTGACCCGCTTCCCAGCGGCAAAAAGGATCCTTTTCGTGTGCCATGAGTAGAACCAGGTCCTCGTGGCTAAAAGGATAGGATAGCCGGACCGGAGCCGAGAAGCTGCGCAGCAGTGCCGGAACGGGTTTTCCGCTGAGCCCGGTAAAGACAAAACTTTCCTCTGATTTTGTGATCTCAAGGATACGGTTTGTCGGTCCCGCACTTGTTTCTCCAGCCAAGCTGCAGACAATTTCCCGTCCGTCACTATCCAGGAGTCCAATCGCCAGGGGAATGTGGAACGGCTTCTTGTCTGTTTGTCCCGGAGTTAAGGGGCACGACTGCTTGACCGTCAGGGTGAAGGTGCCGTTATTCTGATCGAAGTCGCTATCAATATCCAGGCGCGGGGTGCCGGCCTGTTCATACCAGAGACGGAACTGTTTCAGGTCTTTGCCAGAGGCGTCCTCCATGGCCCGGACAAAGTCCTCCACCGTTACCGCCTGGCCGTCATGACGCCGGAAGTAGAGATCCATACCTTTGCGGAAGGTTGCGGCCCCCAGCATGGTGTGCATCATGCGGATGACCTCCGAGCCCTTGTTGTAGACCGTCATGGTGTAAAAGTTGTTGATTTCCATGTAGGCGTCAGGGCGGACCGGGTGGGCCATCGGACCGCCATCTTCGGCGAATTGGTGGGTACGGAGCAGTCGGACGTCGCTGATGCGCTTTACTCCCCGCGATTCCATGTCGGCTGAGAATTCCTGGTCGCGGAAGATGGTTAACCCCTCCTTGAGGGAGAGCTGGAACCAGTCGCGGCAGGTGACCCGGTTGCCGGTCCAGTTGTGGAAGTACTCGTGGCCGACCACCTCTTCGATGGCCTGGAAATCGTCGTCGGTGGCGGTCTCCGTGCTGGCAAGCACGTAGCGCGAGTTGAAGATGTTGAGGCCCTTGTTCTCCATGGCCCCCATGTTGAAGTCGTCCACTGCCACGATCATGAACAGATCCAGATCGTATTCCCGGCCGAACTTTTCCTCGTCCCAGCGCATTGCTTTCTGCAGGGAGCGCAGGGCATGGTTGCACTTTCTCCGGTTTTTTTCCTGAACATAGATGCGCAGGGTTATCTCACGGCCAGAACAGGTGGTGAAGCTCCCTTCGATGCAGACCAGGTCTCCGGCCACCAGGGCGAACAGATAGCAGGGCTTGGGGAAAGGGTCATGCCAGACTGCGAAGGCGCGGCCGTCTGGAAGTTCACCGCTTTCCACCAGGTTGCCGTTGGCAAGCAACACCGGATAGCGGGTTCGGTCGGCGACGATGGTGACGGTATAGCTTGCCAGTACGTCGGGCCGGTCCGGAAAGTAGGTTATGGAGCGGAAACCCTCGGCTTCGCACTGGGTGCAGAACATGCCGGCGGAACGATAGAGTCCCTCCAGGAAGGTATTGTCCTGGGGGCGGATTTCGGTGGTTACCTCCAAAGTGAAGACGGATGGCACTTTGGGTATGGTCAGTCCTTCCCCGTCGACCGCATACTGCTCTTCCGAGAGGGCTGTTCCGTCGAGAATAAGGGCGAGCAGAGTGGCACGCTGACCGTCCAGACGAAGTGGCCGCCCCTCCTGTGCAGGATCATAGTTCGCCTTCACGGTCAGACGGGAATGGACTCGGGTGGTTTCTTCGCCCAGTTCGAAACGAAGATCGATGGTATCGACGAGATAGTCGGGTCGAGCATAGTCTTTTCGGTAAATGGTGGTATGTGGTGTCTCGGTCATGGCGGCCTCACTTTCTGATGAAAAAAGGGCGGGGTCTTTCGATCCCCGCCCCTTTTTTGGCATATTTGAAGTAGTTACAATCTGCCAGAATTTATTTGGGAACTTTCTCCCAGTCTTTCAGGAACTTATCGATACCGATGTCGGTCAGGGGGTGCTTGGAAAGCTGGGCAATGACCGAGAAGGGGATGGTGGCGATGTCGGCACCGATCAGTGCGGCGTTCAGGACATGGATCGGGTTGCGGATGCTAGCCACGATAATCTCCGCTTCGTAGCCGTAGTTGTCGAAGATGGTGCGGATTTCTTCGATGATTCCCATGCCGTCCTGGGAGATGTCGTCGAGACGGCCCACGAAAGGGGAGACGTATGAGGCACCGGCTTTTGCTGCCAGCAGCGCCTGGAGAGTGGAAAAAATCAAGGTTACGTTGGTTTTGATCCCCTTTCCGTGGAGAGCCTTCACTGCTTTGAGCCCTTCGGGAGTCATGGGAATTTTAACCACGATATTGGGGTGGATGGCTGCCAACTCCACTGCCTCGCTAATCATTCCTTCGTGGTCAAGGGCGACTACCTCTGCCGAAATGGGGCCGTTCACGATTTCGGTTATTTCTTTAATGACTTCGATAAAATTGCGGCCGGATTTAGCGACCAAGGTCGGATTGGTGGTGACTCCGTCCAGCACTCCGAGGGCATTGGCTTCCCGAATTTCTTTCACGTCGGCCGTGTCTATAAAAAACTTCATCTGTTTCCTCCTGATTCCTTTGCGTGTGTTGATGTATGTATAGTATCCTGGTATTTTTCCAGGCATTCTGTTGAGCAGAAATAGATTCTCTCTCCATTGAGCTTGCCTATGACAGCGTCTTCCCTGGTCACGAACATCCCGCAAACGGGATCCTGGAAAGTCTCCACTTCTCCGGTACGTCGGGGAATCTCCGCCGGACTTTTTCGGAGAAAACCTTTGACGAGCCGATAGAGTGAGTATCCGATAACGAAGAAAAAAAGCAGTCTGAACATGGTGCCTTCCTATATTTTGGTCACGAGATCTCCCGGTGGCAGATCACGGAGAAGTTCGACAGTAGTCTTCCCTAAGAGGGGGTGCTTCTGGTCAGGGGATATCTCGGCCAGCGGTACAAGAACAAAACGGCGATTATGAAGCCGGGGGTGAGGGATGGTCAGTGTTTCACTTTCCATCACAATGTCATCGTAGATGAGCAGATCAAGATCCATGGTCCGGGGACCTTGGGGTATCGTACGTACCCTCTGGAATACGTCATTCTCGATTCGCTGCAATTCGGCAAGAAGCTGGTGTGGTGTGAGTGCGGTTTCGAGCCGGAGGACTGCGTTCAGAAATGGGTCCTGGGATACGGGGCCAACGGGTTCTGTGTCATAAAAACCCGAAAGTGCGGTGATGCGAGATGCAGGGATCTTTCCGATTTCGGCGATTGCCCTGAGGAGGTTCAATTCCCGGTCGCCAAGGTTCGACCCGAGACCGAGGTAGCTAACGAATTCCATGATTTCGAGTAGACCATAAATGGAATTTTTCGTCAACAATTCAGTAGGTACACTGAATTTCGAGCACAGCTTTGAACTTCGGCTTCCTGGCGAAATAGTGTTCCGTGCGGTTAGTTCATTCCTTCCAATTCCGGCTTTTTGGGCCTCTGGCTGCGTTGTGGCTCCTCGACAGAGTCCCGCTATGCCTGCCCTCGCCTTGCCAGGTGCCAAAACTCCTCGGTATTAATGCGGCGAACTAACCGCACGGAGCACTAGCGCATCCTGTAGTCTCTGTCCGGGTTGAAGAGCACGCTGAGTAAGCCGCTGGTTATGCTGAAAGCCAGGGCGCCGAAAAAGGCGTTCCAGAAGCCGGCTACATAGAAGCCTTTTACCAGCCAGGAAGCCAGCGAAAAAAGACTGGCATTGATGAAAAGGGTGAAAATCCCGAGGGTCAGCACGCTGATCGGCAGGGTGAAGAGAATGAGAATAGGTCGGAGAAAGGCGTTCAGCAGGCCGAGCACCAGGGCGGCAATTGCCATGGTTTGCCAGCTATCCATGCGAATACCGGAGATGATATTTACCACCACCACGAGAGACAGACCGTAGATCAGCCACCTGATAAAAAATGATTTCATAGCAATGTCCTTCCTGTCAGTTTTTTACTAAACCGGTGCGGGGGAGCTGATTGCTGTAGTGCGCTCCGTTTGTGCTTCGTCTGGTTCTGTATTCAGCACTGTAACTATCAGTTTCCATCCCGAAACGGTCCTTTTTCGCCCTGACAGCGTCAATCAGCGGTCTAGTTTGTGCGACATACAGTAGTAGGTCTCCGCACAATCCCTTGATTTTGACTCGTCCAGAGGACTCGCCCTCCGGGCAGTCTTCGCTGTCAACTTTTGCAGACAAAAGTTTCGTGTCAGAACAAAAAAATCCTCGTTTTCGAATTGGAAACTGCTCGTTTCTCATCCGGAGTTTCCGGATGGAAACTATATAGCATACTCTGAACCATTGGCAAAAACTTCTGTCATCCCCGAGTGACTCTATCGGGAAGCCCATGGATTGGCAATCTGAATTCCCGAGTATAGCCACTGGAATGACAATTTTGCATTGTATCGAAGAGTTACACTGCAAACACCAGTAGTTATTTTATTAGTATCAGGCATGATGCTACAAATGTCCAGCAATCCGGACAGCGGAATAGCATCTAACCGTTTACACGCTCGGGAAGTGAGTTATCATTGTTATACGGAGCTCGTCTCCAGCTGCCGGAATGGGGATTTTCCCTTGACGGCGTAGTTGATTTCACGGATAGATTCTTCTGGATGAGGATCGATTCGTATGCGGGAGGAGTTCATGAACAGGCACTGGAATATAGCAAAAGGGTATTTGCCTTCTGAATATGATGGATGCGCCATTATTTGCTACTGCAACAAGGTTGGTCGGCCAACCCACGGCAATCTGCAGCGGACTATCGAGGCATTGGTGAAGATGGGGCACCGAGCCGGGGAGATCAACGGAGAGGGTGACGGCTGCGGTGTGCTGACTGATATCCCTCGCCTGCTCTGGCGGGAGGCGCTGGAGGAAGCAGGACACGCAGGAGATTTGGCAGAGTCGCCTGCTTTTGCGCTCGCGCACCTGTTGGTCCCACGGGAGGCCCTGACAACGGAATCCTCAGTGATGGAGAATCTCTTGCGACGCTTTACCGACAAGGGATTGGAAATTCTTACGGAACGTCCCGGGCCGGTCAGGAGCGAGGCGCTGTCTGCCAATGCACGCCGTTCGGAGCCCTTTTTCTGGCAGATCGCCCTCCGCTGCCCCGACCCGAAGCGAGCCGCCGTGCTTCTCGCTTCCCTGGCCGAGGGAATTGAGAGGGAAACCCCTGTACATGTAGCTTCCCTGTCAGGGCATGTTGCCGCGTACAAGGTTCATGGGGCGCCCGAGATCCTCCCCCATTACTATCCCGAATTAAAGAGACGCGATTTCCTCTCTTCGCTCACCATCGGCCACAGCCGTTATTCTACCAATACCCTGCCGACCGTGTTGCGTGCCCAGCCCTTCGGAGTGCTGGCTCACAACGGCGAAATAAATACCATTGAAAGGCTTCGTGACGAGGCACGAATGATGGGCATCGATCTCCCTCAAGGCGGGAGCGACTCCCAGGATTTGAACCGGTTGCTGGAAGGTCTCATGTTCCGGTACGGCTTTTCCCTGTTTGCGGCTATGGAGATGGTCTTTCCTCCCATTTTCAGCGAGATGGATCGAATGCCTGCGGAACGCAGGCACATGTATGAGTTGTTCCGACGTTTTCTATCCGCCTCGGCCCAAGGTCCTGCTGCGGTTATCGCTCGCTGTGCCGACCGCTGTGTGTTCAGTGTTGATGCCCTGGGACTTCGCCCCCTCTGGTTTGGCGAAACGGAAGAGGAAGTCTTCGCTTCTTCGGAACTGGGGGTTGTGCCCCACAGCGAGGTCCTCTCCGATCCTCGTCCCTTGTCACCGGGTGAAAAGGTTGGTATTCGCATCCTTCCGGGAAAGCCGCTGCAGATTTACGATCACGGGGAGCTCATTGCCGAGGTTCTGGACATGCTTGGAAAGAGAACCGATCTGGCGGCCCACGGCCGAGAGCTTTTCCGGGGAGATGAACTTCCTGTGGCGCCAGAGAAAATCTCAGCTCCTTTTCGCAGGACCGCGGGACTCCAACAGGAAAATCTGCTGGCGGCCAATGCCTGGAAGACCAGTGATCTTGCATCGCTGAGACAGTCTGCGGTAAACAGAAGGGAACCGATCACCTCCCTTGGCTACGACGGCCCCCTGGCCTCGCTTTCTTCGATGCGGCAGAACATTTCCGACTTTTTTAAAGAACAGGTTGCGGTTGTGACCAACCCGGCCATTGACCGTGAACGGGAAATGGAGCATTTTTCCACCCGGGTCATGCTGGGCCCCCGGCCGGTCCTTCGCCGGGACAGCCACGACAACGTTCTGCTGGAGATGCCTTTTCTGGCCGGAGGGCGGCGCGAAGAAAAAGCGAACACGGACCGTGAGGTCAGCCGCAAGGCCGGGAGCTGTTCCCTGGAGGATCTCCTCGGCTTCTTTTCTTCCGGACGAGGTCGCTACCGGATCCTGAACAGTGTTCTCTGTTCCGGAGAAACAGTTGCCGATTCGCTGGAGAGGATTCGGAAAGAGGCCCTGTCGGCTGTTTCCAGAGGCTGCCGGCTACTGCTTCTCGATGACGGCGCCGCTTTTACCGGTACCGTGTCGTTCCTCGATCCGGGACTTGCTGTGGCTGTCGTGCTCCGTGCCCTTCGCGATGCCAAAACCTCGACAGGAGAGAGCCTGCGTCGGCGCACTTCACTGGTAGTCCGCTCCG
>JAQUHM010000204.1 GCA_028683595.1 Geobacteraceae bacterium
T
Source organism: Geobacteraceae bacterium (assembly GCA_028683595.1). Taxonomy (GTDB): domain Bacteria; phylum Desulfobacterota; class Desulfuromonadia; order Geobacterales; family Geobacteraceae; genus RPRC01. The sequence continues at coordinate 2 of JAQUHM010000204.1, forward strand.
TGGGGCTTGAACAAAACCTGGTGGGGATCACCACATTTTGCGACCATCCGGCGTCGGTACAGGGGAAAGCGACCGTGGGTGGCCCGGCAAACCCGTCGCTAGAGGCGATACTCGCCCTTAGGCCCGATTTGGTGGTAATGGATGAGGAGGGTTTCGGTCCCCGGCTTGCGGGGCGACTGGAACGGTTGGGGATAAAAACTGCACTGTTTAACGGTACGCGTCTGTCCGGATTGTCCAACAGCATCCGGCGATTGGCGCGCGATCTCGGTGTTCCCGGAGAAGGTGAACGGCTCGCCGTCCATATCCAGAGTTCTCTTCGTCCGGTATCAACGCATCGGAAAAGGCGACGAGTACTGTTCATCATCTGGCCCGACCCGCTGATTACCGCCGGCTCAGGAACGATCATTGACGACGCGCTTCGTCTCGCGGGGTTCGACAATATAGCCGCCGGCGCCGACGGGCACTACCCCACCCTCTCCCTGGAAGCCATCATAGCCCGGAAGCCCGATCTGATTGTGGTGGGGCAAGGTCACACTCTCGGCCCGCCGCTCAGAAAACTGCTCCTGAGGCTTGGCTCCCTGGAAGCCGTGCGGCGTCAGTGTATCTGCCATGTGGGTGATGCCCTCTATCGTTCCGGACCCCGGATTCCGGAAGGGATTGACGAACTTCGCCGATGCGGCGCCCAGTTCTTTCCTGTGGCTATCCGCAGTCTGAAGCGGCATGGCAGCCAAAGCGATCAACTGGGAATTGATTGAAGCGTAGCTGGATACCATGGTGAAGCACTTCGCCGCTCTGAAGTTGGGAATGGCAGATGCAGAGAGCCTTTTACGCCGATTCAACCGGAACAACATTCAACATCCTGCTTACAAGGTACTGACAGAGTTGGGCAAAGCCATCAAAACCATATTTCTATGTCGGCATCTAAATTCAAAAGAACTGCGGCGGGAGATTCACGAGGATCTCAAAGTTGTTTAAAACGGGAACAGAACCAACGGATTCATCCACTATGGCAAGGATTGCGAAATATCAACGAACCGTAAGGACAACCATGAGCTGTGACTGCTTTGTCTGCACCTTCTTCAAGCGAGTATGGTCTACATCAACAACCTGATGTTCCAGCAGGTGCTTGAGGAGCCAGGATGGTCGGATAGGATGACGCAGCAAGTTTTGGCGGCAGTCTCTCAAAGATCGCAACCTCTTTTATGCTCGGGAGCACTAGTCTTTTGTGCCGACAGTTCCTCTGATTTCGTCCTCACGGCAATTTCTTCCAGCAAGACAAGACACTCTCGTGCGGCGTGCTGCTCCGCCTCCCTGCGGGTCTTGCCGGTTCCTCTGGCAAAACATTCGTTACCTGCCATGACCGTTACAGTGAAACTGAGGTTATGATCGGGTCCTTCAATCTTATTCAGGAAGTAACAAGGAACCTGGCTGTGAAGGGAATGGGCAAGCTCCTGAAGCTTCGTTTTATAGTCCCTGTAATCATCTTCGACTGACTCATCAGCCAGTAACGGTCCATACATTCTTTTTACGAAATGCTCCGCACGGGGACTTCCCCCATCGAGGTATATCGCAGCCAGCAAAGCCTCAAAGGCCGCGGCCAGGACTGTTTTTTTCGTCCTCCCGCCGGTATTTATCTCACCGCGACTCAAAAGAAGATACCTGCCCAGGTCAAGTTTCAGCGCGAACCCGGAAAGAGTTGTCGTGTCGACGAGAGAGGCCTTCCGACGGGATAGTTCTCCCTCGCTGCTTTCAGGAAAAAGCTCCATAAGCCAGTGGCTGATTAGAAATCCCAGCACCGAGTTACCAAAAAATGCCAGGCGTTGATTGTCGGGAATCCCGCGTCGACGTGAAACAGCGGCATAGGAGCTGTGAATCAGCGCCTCGAAGAGGAACCGACGATTCGTGAAACGGTAGTCGATATCCTTTTCCAGCTGAGAGAGAAGAAGAGCTCTTTTCAGGTGAGGCTGTGTTGATTTCAGACTTTTCTGGAGCATAGAGAAGAAATTGTACGAGGAGTAACAAGACTTTGTCAATCAGGTTTCTCGAGTCTTCTAAATAGCTGCTTCAATAGTGTGGGGGCGGCTCTTCGTCCTCAGGTGCTCTCATATCAGATGGTGATGTGCTCTGCAGATGCTTCATTATTAGACTAATTTCCTTTTGCATCTTCTCGATATCCAGTTGCTGATGGGTAATTACATCACTGAGCTGCTGGATCGTGTTTTCGTGGTGCATTAACTGAATCTCGATACTGGTGATCCGCTCGTTCATTATAGCTCCCTCCCTTAGTGATCAGCCCGTCCCAGGGCAGGTCTGCGGTAGTTACTGTAACCACTATCTTTGCTTGTCTCATTGATAGATCAATTGAGTAAAGAAGATCACCACTTCCTATCCTGCAAGAAAAGCAGCTACATCCTCGGGCCAGACGGTATTGACGGGAATATTCGTCCCTACCTCGAAACCACCCGGCGTCGATAATCGCGGGAGTATCTGCAGATAGAGGTGGTAGAATGGCGCGCCTGACATGGTATGTGGGGCACAGTGAAAAAAGTAATTGAAGTCGGGATTATCCAGTTTTTTCACATAGGAGGAGAGAACCTGCTGCATGGCCAAGGCCAAGTCGTCAAGCTCATCCACCAGCAGGTTTTCAAGGCAGGCAACATGCCGTTTCGGCACTATCCAGACTTCGTAGGGTGTGCTGGCGGCATAAGGTGAAAGTGTTATGGTCCGCTCTGATTCGAAAATGACCCTCTCCTTCACCTGCGACTCATACTCTATGATATGACAAAGAGCGCAACAACCGCTATCGTCGAAATAACGGTCCTGTGCATGCAGGGCGCTCCTGATTTGAGGAGGAACAATTCGACTGCCGACGATCTGCGAATGTGCATGGGGTTGCGAGGCTCCTGCCAAAGGTCCCTGATTCTTGAAGATCAGGGTTACCAGATTATTGGGATTACTCTTCAAGGAACGAATTGCCTCAAGGTAATGGTTCAGGATAATCCTGATCCCGTTGGCCGGGAGTTCACCGAGTACCAAGTGATGGGCCCGCGTCTCGACAACCAGGAAATGGTTGCCGCAGCCATTGAAATAGGCATAGGGCCCTCTTCGTGCATAGGGTTCCGGTGCCGTTGGGCAATATCCGATTTCATCGAAAAGTTTGAACTTATTGTTAATGGTTTTGACCGACCATTGACCCGAGTCATCGGTTGTCTTGTAGAGGACCTCATGGGGAAAGCGATCATTGTTATCAGGGCAAAAAGGACATTCGACAGAATGGGAAGGGGTGGCCGCAACTCTGCAGCCAGCAGGCAATGTAAAACCCGAAGGCTTGCTTCCACGTCCCGGCGCCAAGACCGTCCAGTTGCCGTTGAGAAGATTCTGACGAAGCTCAGACATTGCAACTCCCCTTTTCTCATTCCGCATTTTGCATTGAACTGTTATTAACAGTATACCTTCCTATCCCGTTCAAACCTTCAAAAAACGGAATTTTATGACAACCGTAATCTGCTGCTTCCGAAAACAACAAATCAGCAGACCGTTAACTATTTATCTAAATAACAATAATATGTTCCCATGACGTTACTGGAAAGTGCAGCGATATCCTCTGATCGTATCGTCGAATGTATCGATATAATCACCGCCTGATAAATTTACTATAAGTGAATATTTGACACTTTTTTTATTGAAACCAAATATTGTTTCTGCTAGAAATAGGAAACAGTAAAGGTGCGGGTCAAAATACTCCCATTCGCTGTCAGAACTATTACCATGAGCACGAAACTTATCGACATATCAAAACAGCTGAAATCGTTTCTGTCATCCAGAGCATCCAGCATTCTCCTCAAAGAAACCAATGGAATTTCCGGCATATCCCTCATTGAAGCACACATTCAGAAACGTCACCTCGAAACCGACATTGCAGGAAAGATACTGCTGGCAGAGCGTTCCAACAACAAAAGCAATTGTATAAATATTATACATGTTGCTGTCGCGGAAAGAAGTCGCCGCAAAGGTCTTTTTACTGATTTTCTGGAACTACTGGAAAGGTTTGACTACGGCAATTTCCTGAACCCTTCCTCAGACTGGTGTGTCAGGATCGACAAAGTTATGAACCCAGTCCTCGACGAATGTCTACCGAAAAAAGGCTATACCCGGATACGTTCTGGGAACGAAACTCATTACTCCTACCACAAGATCATTCGGCACTGTAAAAAATCAGGAATCGGGTATCCCCAGGAGCCTGGATATTGCTTGGATATGGCGGCAATTCAGATGTCACAGCTCCAGGACGGAACCTATACAGACCACTAATAATTTTCAGCTGACTGCGGCTATTTTTTCAGCTTGTCCTGAAAAGCCTTCCTTAGTTTTGCGACCTTGGGCTCGATGACAACCTGGCAATATGCTTCTTCCGGGTGCGAAAGATAATAATCCTGGTGCCGTTCGTCCGCCTGGTAGAAAACAGTATACGGCACGATTTCCGTTACTATCGGGCTTGACCAGACACCGGAGGCATCTGCTTCCCGCAACGATTTCTCAGCAACGATCCGTTGGTTATCGCTGTGACAGAAAATAATCGAACGATATTGTGTTCCCGAGTCATGTCCCTGGCGGTTGCGGGTAGTTGGATTGTGGATGCACCAGAAAACAGAAAGAATCTCTTCGAATGAGATTTTTGAGGGGTCAAAGGTTACCTGCACCACTTCCGCATGGCCTGTTGTGCCAAGGCATACCTGCTCATAAAGTGGATACGCAAGAGTTCCACCTGCATATCCGGAAACGACAGTCTCTACCCCCTTTAGGCACTGATACGCAGCCTCCAGACACCAGAAACATCCTCCACCAAGGGTTGCTTTTTCATATGTATCAGTCATAGGGGCTCCTTGCAGGCTTTCTGAGCTGTATGGATACGTTCGGATTTGCTCTCTTGAACAGAGATATTTACTATACCCTGTAATTATGTACAATCAACAACAGGGCTTGGTTTTGACCGAGACAATCTACCAGAAACCTGCCAAGGACAGGTACCGATTTCCAGCAAAATCATTACGTAGTTTTCATCCAAAAAGTTTCAGCCGAGGTTGGGCTGGAACTTCCCCGAAGCCTCTCGTAATCGGTCGCACCCTTCACACAAATCAGGCAACGTGCCGGATTCAGGTGATTTACTTTCTGCTACTATCTTGCATTGAAGCCGTACGAGAGGCTCCGAGAAAGTCCCCGCCCAGCGCGGGGCAGAACTGTATTTGGTTTTCCGGATGAATACTATGTAGCGGACCCTGAACCCTGGCCAAAAAAGTTTTCATGCCGAGTGACATACTGCGAATCAGGATAACATAGCGGGGTTTCCGATTACTCCCTCGGGAATGATAATTTTGTGTCGTGCTGGATAATTATATGTAAATAGTATTTGACGCCAAGGATGCAGCTGGTATATTTGCTTTCGTCAATCCAACCAGGTTTTCCCTCTGGTTGCTGCACATATCATAAAACACCATCGTTCGCAACGGTGGTTATGCGCCCATTTCGTCCTTTGTCCAGGCAAACTTAACGAAACCCGCACTGAATCCGACAATTGTCGCTTTAACTGCGGGTTTTTTTGTGCCACATAAACGCTTCTCATAATTGATAAGCCAGAGACCCAGGAGGGAAGTTTGAAAAATATTTATCTTGATAATAACGCCACGACACCGGTACACGAAAAAGTCCTTGAGGCAATGATGCCGTTCTTTCGTGAAGCCTTCGGCAATCCCTCCAGCATCCACTGGGCAGGAAGTACGGTAAAAAAGGCCGTCACGACGGCCAGAGAGCAGGTTGCCTCGCTCGTTAATTGTTCCCCTTCCGAAGTAGTATTCACTTCAGGTGGAAGTGAATCGATCAATACCGCGATCAAGGGGACAGCTGCATCTCGCGGAAAAGAGCTATCCCACTGCATCACTACCATGGTGGAACATCCTGCGGTTTTCAACAGCTTCCAGCAACTAAAACGTCAGGGATTCGGGCTTTCATGCCTTGGTGTAGACCGGGACGGAATGCTTGATCTTGACGAACTCAAATCAACCATTACCGAACAGACTATGATGATTTCCGTCATGGCAGCCAACAATGAAACAGGGGTGCTGTTTCCTGTCAAGGAGATCGGCGAACTGGCCGCAACGCGAGGGATTTCCTTCATCTTCGACTCGGTACAGGCGATTGGCAAAATCCCGCTCGACTTCGGGACTCTTCCGGTAGACATGCTTACCGTATCGGGTCACAAGCTGCACGCTCCCAAGGGGATTGGTGCCCTTATCGTCAGAAGCGGAGTACGTCTTCCGCCACTCATTCTCGGTGGCCCTCAGGAAAACAACCGGCGAGCCGGTACCGAGAATGTCTCCGGAATTGTGGGACTTGGCAAAGCCTGCGAGATTGCACGTAATGATCTCGACTACGAGATAGTTCGCATCAGAAATATGCGCAATGCACTGGAACAAGGAATCATTGAACGGATACCGAACGTAAAAATCAACGGACATATGGATAAAAGACTGCCGAACACTCTCAACATCTCATTCAAGGAAGTCTATGTGGAGTCGCTTCTTACGGATCTGAACAGGATAGGAATTGCCGTTTCTGCGGGATCAGCGTGTTCGGCAGAAAGTCGAGAGGTCTCCCGGGTTCTTACGGCACTGGGGCTCGACTCCACAACGGCACGCAGTTCCATTCGTTTTTCCCTTGGCAGGGAGAACAGCCAGGAAGATATTGATACTGTCATTGAAGTTCTGCCTCCCATCATTGAAAAGATCAGGAATGAGCGTCAATCTCAACTGGCAAAACGGAAAAACTGATCACTCCC
>JAQUHM010000205.1 GCA_028683595.1 Geobacteraceae bacterium
TGAACCACCATAGACCAGAACGTACAATTTTTCAAGGTCTGCGCCGATTCCGGATGGACCCGGGCGGGTGTTGCAACCGTCCGCACGCCAGGCAGTTGAATTTAAGGGCTTTGAGTGAATGAGAGACCGTGCCCTGTCGAAACAGGGAAACTCAGAGTTCTCAGTTGCAGGACAATGGCAGATGCGCTGTTGCATTTTCTGTATTGTCTGGTATTAGTTTAAAGCGAGCGACCACTCACTTGTGTCTCAAGTACGGAGTCAATCAATGTCCGCCAGGCAGAGGAAAACCACCGGAATTCGGCAGCGGCAGATTACTGAAGCCGCCCTGCGGATCATTGGGGAAAAGGGCATCCATGGGGCCACCACAGCCGCGATTGCGGCGGAGGTCGGCATCTCGGAAGGCGCAATCTACCGGCACTTCAATAGCAAGGAGGATATCGTCAGGTCGGTAATCGGAAAAATTGGTGAAGACCTCCTGCGGATTCTTGGTGAGGTAATGAACATTGCCGATCCCCTGGAAAAGCTTGGCGAGATTTTTAGACGCCATCTCGCATACGCGGCAAACAACAGGGGGATACCGCGTACCGTCTTTTCCGAAGTGGTCATGGTCAACAATGAATCGCTCAGGGTAGAAATCGAAAAACAACTGGCGGGCTATTGCGCCGGCGTCAGGGAGGCAATCGCGGATGGTCAGAGACGTGGCTGTGTGCGCAGGGAACTCGATCCGGCGGCGGTCACGTCCATGTTCATCGGGACAATCAATTTTACGATTATCCGCTGGGTTCTGAGCGGTTTTGTGCTTGACCTGGAAAAGGAGTGTGCAACGCTCTGGGATACTTTTTCCCGCTCCGTTGCCCCGGAAGGTGAGCCCTGTCGCTTCAGGAGCAGCGCCCTGCGGGCGTGACGAACACGTGAGGTTACACAATGAACGTTGAGAAGGCAGTCCGGACCGAAGCGCATGGTGCGGAGAAAACCATCGGCGAGTTTGTCGCCGAAGATTACCGGACAGCGGCGGTCTTCGAAAAGTACGGGATTGATTTCTGCTGCGGCGGCAAAGTCATTCTCTCGGCGGTTTGCCGGGAGAAGGGCATCGACCTGGATGAGATACTTCGTGAAATAGTAGCAGCCGGGATCACACCGCTTGGACGAAGCCAGGATTACGCGGCGTGGGACCTTTCCTTCCTGTCCGACTACATTGTCAATGTTCATCATGCCTACCTCTGGGAGAATCTGCCGCAGATCGCCGCCTCCACCCGTAAGGTGGCCCAGGTACATGGCGACAATCACCCCGAAGTGATGGAAATTGCCGCTATCTTCGACAGGATTGCAGCCGACATGGACGCCCACCTGCGGGAGGAAGAAGAGGTGCTGTTCCCGACCATAAAGATAGTTGAATCTGTCGGTAAAACTGGATCTCTGGCCGATTCGAAAGATCTGGACACTATCCGTGTCAGTCTGGAACGGCTGATCAGGGAGCACGAGGAGGTCGGCGAGGCGGTTCATGCCATCCGCCGGCTCTCGAAAGACTATGCACTACCGTCCGATGCCTGTAACACCTTTATGGTTACGTACCGGAAGCTCGGAGAATTCGAGGACGACCTCCACAAACACGTCCACCTTGAAAACAACATCCTGTTTCCAAAGGCACAGCAGTGCAAGGGCATTGAGTTGTGCGACAGGCAATAAAAACGCATAAACTTTGTGCAGCATACCAACAATAGGGGGCTATTCATGTATTGTCATCAGTGTGAGCAGACAGCAAAAGGAATCGCATGCGAGATATCGGGGGTGTGCGGCAAGAAGCCGGAAGTGGCGGCACTGCAGGACAACCTGCTGTTCGGCCTAAAGGGCCTTTCCTTCTATGCCGACCAGGCGCGTGGCCAGGGAGCGAAAGACCACGAAATTGACGGGTTTATTCTCGAAGGGCTTTTTACAACCGTCACCAACGTCGATTTCGACCCGGCAAGACTTGAAACCCTCATCAGGCAATGCGGGGAATTCAAGAACAAGGCAAAGAGCCTTTATGAAACGGCGTTCAAGGCCAAAAACGGCACTGCCGCTCCGCAATTCACCACCGGACCGGCTGCCTGGACACCCGCGTCGGACCTGGTCAAACAGGGTGGAGAGCACGGCATCCCCGCCCTGCACGAGAACGAGGATATCCGCTCGGCCATCGAAATCCTCACCTACGGACTGAAGGGAATGGCGGCCTACGCCGACCACGCAAAGATCCTTGGCAACGAAGACGAGGAAGTGTATGCGTTTTTCCACAAAGCCCTGGCTGCCACCGCCGACCCCGCGCTCGGCCTCATGGATTACGTCGGCCTGTCCATGGAGTGCGGCAAGATGAACCTCAAGGTCATGGGCATGCTCAACGAGGGGAACACAGGACACTATGGCCATCCGGTCCCCACGAAGGTCCAGCTGGGCACCAAAGCGGGCAAGGCCATCCTTGTCTCCGGTCACGACCTGCGCATGTTGGAGGAGCTCCTGAAGCAGACCGAAGGGAAGGGGATCAACGTCTACACTCACGGCGAGATGCTACCTGCCCACGGCTATCCGGGTCTCAAGAAGTATCCCCACCTGGTCGGCAACTTCGGCGGCGCCTGGCAGGACCAGGCCAAGGAGTTCCCCGACTTCCCCGGCGCCATCATCTTCAACACCAACTGCATCCAGCGTCCGGCCGAGGTATACACCGGCAGACTGTTCACCTGGGGGCTGGTGGCCTGGCCGGAAATCAAGCATATCGAAGGATGGGATTTCTCGGAAGTCATCAACAAGGCGCTGGAACTCCCGGGATTCGACGACGCCCCCGGCCAGGAGATCCTCGTAGGTTTCGGCCATAATGCCGTGCTCGGCGTGGCCGACAAGGTGATCGAAGCGGTAAAGGCCGGCGCGGTGAAGCACTTCTTCCTCATCGGCGGCTGCGACGGCGCCAAGCCCGGTAGGAACTACTACACCGAGTTCGCCGAGAAGGTGCCGAATGACAGCGTGATCCTGACCCTGGCTTGCGGCAAGTACCGCTTCAACAAGCAGGAGTTCGGCGATATCGGCGGCATCCCGCGGCTGCTGGACGTGGGCCAGTGCAACGACGCCTACTCGGCTATCCAGATAGCGGTGGCCCTGGCCGGCGCCTTCGAGTGCGGGGTTAACGACCTCCCGCTCTCGCTTATTCTCTCCTGGTACGAGCAGAAGGCGGTGGTGATCCTCCTGACCCTGCTCCACCTGGGGATCAAGAACATCAAGCTGGGACCGAGCCTCCCGGCGTTCGTCTCCCCCAATGTGCTCAACTTCCTGGTGGAGAACTTCAACATTGCCCCCATCTCCACCCCTGAACAGGACCTGAAGGCAATCCTCGGGTAACAAAAACGCTGAATAAAATCCCCTTGCAGGTTGGAAAGTTAATCCTTCCACCTGCAAAGGGGCTCACGGGAGGTGAAGCTCATGCAAAAGTCGAAACGTTGGCAGTGTCTTGTCTGCGGTTACATTCACGACGGCCCGGCGCCGCCGAAAATTTGTCCTACATGCAAGGTCGACAGCTCAAGGTTTATCCCGTACAGGTAAGAACGAATGGTCAGAAGTGTCGCGGAGAGTGCGATTGATTGGCGGGGTCAGTCTCAAGATCGACTTGAAGCCAGCCTGCGCATAGAACAACCAGGTGTCTGATGAAAGGAGAATACGATGAAAGGTAAAGCGATCATTATCGTTATCGTGCTGTTTCAATTCATGGCAGTTACTTCATTGTATGCTGATTCGAACAAAAGCATGACCGAGATGCCCAAGCAGGAGCCGTCCCTCAGTCTGATTACCAAGACACCGGAAGAAGGTTTTCAACTGGCTATCAAGCTGGCCCGGAAGGCTGTAAAAGCGACGCAGCCCAATAAGGAAGTTCTTGTAAAGCTGCGTGAGGTATATTCAAAGGATGCAAATTCCCTGATTGCGGTCTCGCAGGTTGTGGCCATTCATTTTCAAACCGTTGCAGCGGCCAACAACTATTGGCGGGACAAGAAGTGAGGTCCGGAAATCTCGATTGTTGCAAGGGCTCGACTGATACCGTAGAGCCCTTTTTTTCGTGTGCTCTCTGGTGCGATCTCGAGCGCCAATTTCACTGGCTCCTCTGTGGCATGCCCTGTTCAATCTCACCGTAATCTACTACGCCATTCCGAAGCTGAAGGGAATCGAGGTGTACCAGCCACGCGAGGCAAGATTGGGTTCTGGACCATGTGCAGCGCCATGATGCTCATGGGGTTCACCTTCGGGACCGCCGGAGTGCTGTAGTCCTATCTGGAAAAGGTGCTGGGTATTGGCTACATGACCGCACAGTCGTACATGCAGTTCTGGATGGGCATTACCCTCGTTCTTGGCGGTTTCTTCCTGGTCGGGGTGATGGTGACTGTTGTCGACCTCCTTCACAGGAAACCGGCACGAACTCAACACTGAAGTTTCTTGTTATTTGTAATGAGAGTTGAGAATCATCATGTCAGAATGGATGGAACAGGAAAAGGTATCCACGGAAATGGGAAGTCTTGTCCTGACAGTCGGGCATTCTACGCTGCCTGTTCAGGAGTTCATTGCTCTCCTGCGGGAGAATGGAGTCAGCAGAATCATCGATGTACGGACGATTCCCTGTTCACGCCACAACCCGCAGTTCAATCGTGACACATTCCCGGAAAATCTCGCGCAGGCGGGTATCCGGTATACCCACATGCCGGGACTCGGCGGGCTCCGTCACGCCAAAACGGATTCCCCGAACCGGGGATGGCGCAATGACTCATTTCGCGGCTTCGCGGATTACATGCAGACCGATGAGTTCGCGAACAGCATTGAGCAGTTACTGGAGTACAGTTCGTTGGAACGAGTCGGGCTCATGTGCGCCGAGGCGGTGCCATGGCGTTGTCATCGTTCGCTGATAGCCGATGCATTGCTGTTGAAAGGTGTACGGGTTGTACACATCATTGGCAAAGCCAAGCGTGTTGACCATAAGATAACCCCATTTGCCCGGATAGCCGGTGATACAATTACTTACCCGTCGTGAACCACGCATTCCAGACGAATCACCCTGAAGCTGAACTGTAATCAGACCTCTTGGGATGAGTAACCATGAAGGTGCACGTCTTACAGCATGTTCCCTTCGAAGGTATCGGCAGTATGGCGTCGTGGTTGTCAGCCCTGGACGCATCCATAACCTATAGTCGTTTTTATGAATCCGTGGATTTGTTGGATCCGGCTGGCTTGGACCTCGTAATTGTCATGGGCGGTCCGATGAGTATCAATGATAAGGCAGTTTTCGCATGGCTTGTCGAGGAAAAAAGTTTCTACGCGGTGCAATTCAAGCGTGATTTGCCAATCACCGGCATCTGTCTCGGCGCGCAGCTCATTGCCAGCGCTCTTGGTGCAAGGGTATACCCCACCAGCGCAAGGGAAATCGGCTAGTTCGAGATTGAAGCAACTCCGTCCGCTTCCTACGAGTTCCGTTTCCCGCCCAGGGGATTGCAGTTTCATTTGAAGATGACGCCGGAATGCATCGATTCGACTATCAATAGCTGTCGAAATGAGTTGGTTGAAGAAGCGTACGTACAGACCGAGGCTGCCATACGCGCTGCGTCGAACGTCGAGTGCGACAAGAACAATCGCCTCATGGATGACCTGCTTTCCTATGTCAAGCGGCAGATACAGGCAGGGAAGCTCAAGACGCTCACAGTCCGCACCGCGAAAGCATCACCTGGGACCTGGCCTGCCGTTGCTCCTGTTCGCCAGTGTACAGGGGTATGTTAAAATGACTTGACAGGTCATAGATTAACCGCCTCGTCCGGAAATTCAGTCCCGTGATATCCACGGATGAAGGCTCTCTACGTGCGCTTACCCTGCCCATAGAGGAACTCGTTCCGGAGGCATCTCGCCCTCTCGTAAACAGTCGAAGGAAGAGGGTAGATCCTGATCGAGTTGGTGCCCATGCTGCTGGACGATTCCCCTGATATGGGAAAACAGCAAAAGCTCGACGATGGTTCCGTTATCAACCTCCTCTGCTTCCTTCGAGGTATCGTATGTGGGTCGCCGAATATGTTCTTCTGCGTATCCTCGGACGGACAAACGTGTTTTCGGCAGATGACTTGGGAGGATAAAAGAACCTGCAGCGTTGGCTCCAACTGCCGGACCCTCTTGACTACGACGTAGCGCAACGGATCCTGGGTATCTGGCAACCTTTTAGCGGGCAGATATGTTTTCACTTTCTTCTGGAACAATAATCGGCATCCGGACATCTCTCCTTACATGACATCCGCCTGCTCGTTCAGCAGTTGCGGGTTTTTCGTGAATATTGATTACAGCCAGAGGTAATGATTGAAAAACGGGCCTCCTGAAGGAGTTGGCCAAAGTTGGGAATGGTCTGCCGGAACTGCCGACGCATATCCCGCCTGTGTTGACTTGGCTGCTGGAAGTTGTATTTATTAACTGTATACAGTGGCTACACGATTCCGGTCGATAACGCCGGAATCCGCTTTTTTTTACAGCTGTCAACAACTGTCGCATCGAAGACCTTGATGGCGCTATGACGGTGCGTCTGCAAAATTTGTCGCGTCGGCCGGCATGATGTTTTTCGCCTAAAGAGGAGAATCCATGATTCGAGTCAAGCGCGTGTACGAGGATTCGGAAACGGACGGCGGCAAGAGATTTCTCGTCGAAAGGCTTTGGCCGCGGGGAATGAAAAAAGAGGACCTGAGAATGGATGGCTGGATAAAAGATGTCGCGCCCAGTGACGCGCTGCGTCGCTGGTTCGGACACGAACCCGCCAAATGGGAGGAATTCAGGCTCCGCTATTTC
>JAQUHM010000206.1 GCA_028683595.1 Geobacteraceae bacterium
ATCAAAGTATTCGTCGACTGAGTCGCGACTATCGGGGATTTGACAAGTCGACTAATGTTCTTTCTTTTCCCATGTCCGAGGGGGATTTCCCGGACTTGAATCCACAACTCCTGGGTGATGTTGTTATTTCCGCAGATACCGCGTTTCGCGAAGCGCAGGAGCAGGGGATTCCCTTTTTCGAACGTCTCGGGTTCCTGCTCCTGCATGGAATTCTTCATGTAACAGGCTACGATCACGAGAGGTCCGGCGAAGCCGAGGCTGAACGGATGGAAAGGAAACAGCGCCAGCTGTTCAAACTCTTGAAGGGCGAAGGGTTCTTGTCGGATACCTCTTCGAATTCGAGTCCCCTGGTTACGCCGTGAAGCCGACACGATTCACTGATTCCGTAAATTGTGCCATCGAAGGGATTATCTACGCTGTCAAGCACCAGAAACATATGCGCAATCATTTTCTGGCGGCTCTGGTAGTGCTTGGCGCAGTACTTTTCTTGCGGGTCTCCAGCCTGGAATTTATTCTGCTTGTAGTCTCCGTGTCATTTGTCCTCTTTGCCGAATTGATCAACACCGCTATCGAACTGTGTGTCGATCTCGTGTCTCCCGACTACCATCCCATTGCAAAGGCGGCAAAGGATGTGGCTGCCGGCGCGGTGTTGACCGCTGCGATCGGAGCGGCAATCATGGGCTATCTGATCCTTTCCAGGCATATTTTCCCTTTCTTCAAGGAGGCTCTTGGCATGATTGGGACCCCGACGGAGACGGCGACTCTGGTTGCTATCTTGAGTGTTGTGATTATGGTGGTAATTTTTAAAGCATGTGCCGGTAAGGGAACTCCCCTGGAGGGAGGAACCGTTAGCGGCCATTCTGCGGTTGCTTTTGCCATTGTTACCGCGGTGTCTCTTATCACCCAGGACCCGATCAGTTCATTGCTCACGCTGGTTCTCGCAATAATGGTCAGCCATTCCCGGATAACGCTTGGATATCATACTCTCCGGGAAGTTTTGCTTGGTGCAATCATCGGAATGGTCCTGTCTCTGACCGTGCTGATGATCTTCATGAAACTGAATTAGAAACGACTGCGGGACGGAGCTTTTTCGTCCGCCGGGAAAAATTGCATCGTGATGTTGGAAATTTACCATTCGCACTAACGGAGGATTAATTCGCTTGGAAGAGGGTCCCGGAAAAAAGAAAACGGTGTATGGGGTGTTGCTTGGCTGGTTTGCTTCCGGTCGCAAAAAGATAACCGAAGAAGAGATCCAGGAGGTTATTACTGCCGGAGAAGAGGAAGGACTCATCAATCCTGAAGAGAATGCGATGATCCGGTCCATTTTTCATTTCCGGGATACCGTGGTGCGCGAGATCATGGTTCCGCGCAATGACATGGGGTGCATTGATAGCAACGACAGCATTCAGGAGGTCCTCTCGAAGATAATGGCTTTCGGCCATTCCCGACTTCCTGTCTATGAGGGCACCCTTGACAATATTGTGGGTCTGGTATATGCGAAGGACCTTTTGAAGTACTGGGGAATGGACATTTCTGCCTTCGAACTCAAAAAAATTTTGCGGGTTCCCTACTATATCCCCGAGACGAAAAACCTTGAAGAACTGCTTCAGGAGTTCAAGCGAAAACGCGTCCATATGGCCATTGTTATTGACGAGTATGGTGGGACTTCCGGATTGGTGACGATCGAGGATCTGCTGGAGCAGATTGTCGGTGATATCCAGGATGAGTATGATTTGGAAGAAGAATGGCTGATTCCGCAACCTGACGGAGCAATTGTTGTTGATGCCCGTTTGCCCATCGAGGATCTGGAAGAGCACCTGGGAATTGAAATAGAGAGAGAGATGTTCGATACTGTCGGGGGATATATTTTTCATCTTACCGGAAGGATTCCTCACTCGGGAGAGGTCGTGGAAAATGAGGATATCCTGCTGACGATCCTTGATGCTGATGAACGCAAGATCCGCAGGGTACGTATTGAGAGGAAGACGGAACCTGCTTCGGAGGCGGTTGACAAGTGACGTCTTTTCGTTGTTCCATGAGAAACCTCGCTGGGTCCAAGGTTCCGGACTATCTCCTTGCAGCTCTTACCGGTGTTTTGCTGACATTTTCCTTCCCGAAGGCGGAAATTGCATGCCTGGCCTGGTTTGCCCTCGTCCCTCTTCTTGTGGCGTGCGGGCAAAAGACTCCGTTACAAGCCGGCAAGCTCGGTTTTGTCGCCGGACTGATTACCTATGGCGGTATTCTTTACTGGATTAATATCGTAGTCACCACCTACGGGAAGCTGCCGCTGGCAGTGAGCCTCATGGTGTACCTGATGCTGGTTGCCTACCTGGCTTCTTTTTTCTTCTTACTTTTTTACCTTGCTCGAAAAGCTGAACTACGTGGGATTTCTGTCGTTGTTTCCGTTCCCTTTCTCTGGGTTGGGCTTGAATTCCTCCGCTCATTCCTTCTGAGTGGTTTCCCTTGGGCAAGTCTCGGATACTCCCAGTATCGGATCCTTCCTCTTATTCAGGTGGTTGATATTACCGGGGTCTATGGGATAAGCTACCTCATTGTCCTGGCTAACTGTGTTGTTTATCTGGCCATCAAGGGGATGAAAAGTAAAGAGAGCAGGGTGTACCCTTTCCGGAGTGCAGCTGTTTTCTTTGTTCTCCTGGCAGCGGTTCTGCTCTACGGTACTTTGCGGCTGCGCCAGGAGCAGGTGGGAGTTCCCTTGAAGGTTGCCCTGGTTCAGGGTAATATTGACCAGGGAATTAAATGGGATCCTTCCTTTATGGAGGAGACCCTCTCAATCTATGAACACCTTTCCCAACGGGCTGCTGCCGGTGGAGTGGATCTCGTTGTCTGGCCGGAGAGCGCTGCTCCCTTCTTTTTTCAGGAACCAGGGCCGCCGACGGATCGAATTACAACTCTGGCACGGGAGATACATGCCCCCCTCATCTTCGGCAGTCCTGCTTTTGACGAGAAAGGTTCACCCAGAAGGTATTTCAACAGCGCTTTTCTCGTTTCTTCTTCCGGTGAGGTCCTGGGTCGCAGCGACAAGATGCATCTCGTGCCTTTCGGGGAATATGTTCCACTGGCAAAATTACTTCCCTTTGTACATAAGCTGGTGGTGGGTGTCGGTGATTTTTCTCCCGGGGACTCTCTTGCCGCTCTTGACATCGGTAAAGGCAAGGTCGGGATTCTTGTCTGCTTTGAAGGTATCTTTCCTGAACTGTCACGCCGCTATGTTCGCGACGGGGCACAACTTCTGGTCAATATTACCAATGACGGCTGGTACGGAAGATCATCCGCGCCCTATCAGCATCTGTCCATGGCGGTGTTCCGGGCAGTTGAGAATAGTGTTCCGCTCGTCAGGGCGGCAAACACCGGAATATCGGCGATTATTGATAAAAAGGGGAATATTTCCCATACGACCCCCCTTTTCAAAGAGGCTTTTGTTACAGGAGAGGTGATCCTTGGTAAGAGAGGCACGATCTATACACGGATCGGAGATGTCTTCGCTTTCCTGTGCCTTGGTGTCTCCATACTTATAACCTTTCTCGTTTTCAGAAAAACACAGAATCAAAGTACATGAGGAGTAGGAAATGTTCAGAGATGAAATTGCACGAATTGAAGACTTGGAAAAGCGCATCTTAGCCCTCCGGGGGTCTCTTTGACATAGATCGGAGGAGGGAGGATATTCAGGAGATGGAGTCACGCATTGCCGCTCCCGACTTTTGGGACGATGGCGATGCAGCACAGAAAATACTGAAGGAAAGGACCTTCCTGGAAAAAATGGTCGACGGCTGGGACAGTCTGCAACGCGACAAAGAAGATGCTAAGGTTCTCATTGAATTGGGGGGCGAGGTTGAGGATGAAGAGACCCTGGCAGAGGTGAAGCTTTTGATTGACGGCTTGGCGGAAAGAGTTTCACAGGCCGAATTCCAGAGAATGCTGTCAGGCCCCCATGACAAGAATTCCTGCTTTGTTTCCATTACGGCCGGAGCCGGCGGCACCGAGGCCCAGGACTGGGCTGAAATGCTGCTGAGGATGTATCTCCGCTACTGTGAAAAGAAAGGCTGGAGCACGGAAATAACCGACTATCAGGCCGGTGACGAGGCAGGGGTCAAGGGGGTTACCTTCACGCTGGATGGCGAATACGGCTATGGCTACCTTAAGGCAGAAGTCGGTATTCATCGACTTGTTCGTATTTCCCCTTTTGACGGCAATGCCCGAAGACATACCTCTTTTGCGTCCGTCTTTGTTTTTCCCGAGATAGATGACGATATCGATGTTAGTATTTCCGAGACAGATCTTCGTATTGACACCTATCGATCCGGCGGTGCCGGGGGCCAGCACGTAAATACTACCGATTCGGCTGTCCGGATTACCCATATTCCGACCGGACTTGTGGCGGCCTGCCAAAATGAACGTAGCCAGCACATGAACAAGGCAACCGCCATGAGGATGTTACGGGCAAAGCTCTATGAACGTGAGCTGGCGGAGCGCGCGGCAAAGGTGTCGGAAATCGGAGGGGAAAAAAAGGAAATCGGCTGGGGAAGCCAGATCCGTTCCTATGTTCTCCACCCCTACCGGATGGTAAAGGACTTGCGGACCGGCGTCGAGTCCGGGAATCCTGACGCGGTCCTGGATGGGGATCTGGATTCGTTTATTGTTGCATTCCTTATGGGTGTCAGCAGAAATGATCAGGAGGGTGCTCAGTAATGATTTTGAGAAGTTTTGTCCTGACATTTTGTCTTCTTGCCCTGGTTGCTGGATATGGCTGTGCTACTCCCGTTGCCGGAGGGATATCCAAGCTTGGCTACTCGGTTCAGGTCGGCGCTTTTTCCGAGGTTAAAAACGCCGAACGGCTTACCAGCAAACTTCAGAATGAAGGTGTCGATGCGTTTTACTTTAAAAAGGAAAGCGGACTGTTTGCCGTCAGGTTCGGAGATTTCCCCACTCACCAGGCAGCGCGTCGTGCCGCGAAAAAAATCGTTGGAGAGCATGGCATTGGTTCGTTCTTCATCGCCCCCCCTTTGAAAAGAAACATTATTGTGGAACAGGGGCCGACTTCCACGTTGCCGGTCGAAAAACCGGTTCGGAAGCAGAACCGTGACGATATGGGCATAATTGCGGCACGCACCGCCGAGAGATTTGTCGGAATTCCCTACCTGTGGGGAGGGAACACCGTTGTGGACGGGATGGATTGCAGCGGCTTTGTCCGGGCGGTTTACAATCTCTGCGGAGTCAATATTCCCCGTACTTCTGCCGAGCAGTTCAAGGTTGGGAGGAGTATCGGGTTTGATGAACTCGTTGATGGCGATCTGGTTTTTTTCGGTTCATCGGATGACAGGATCTCCCATGTGGGAATCTTTGTGGGGGGCAACCGTTTTGTTCATGCTCCGCGCAGGGGTGATGAGATCAAGGTCTCACCCTTGCAGGGAAGCGGGTATTTCAAGAAATACGTGGGTGCCCGTAGGTATTTTTAACGCAATTTCTTGCCACTCCTTAGTGTCTGAAGCTAGAGGAAAGTCGGGAATTTTAAAAAGATAAAGAGAAAGGTATGTATGGCACTGATTAAACCTTTCAGGGCATTGCGCCCTGTGAAAAAAAATGTACAACAGGTTGCTGCACCTCCCTATGATGTGATGAGCGTTGCCGAGGCCCGCGTCATGGCTACAGGAAACCCCTTCAGCTTCCTTCATGTGTCGAGGCCGGAAATAGATCTTCCTGTCGAAATTGATCCCCATGATGAATCTGTTTACCGTAAAGGGCTGGAAAATCTTGAGGGCCTTATAGCCGGGGAGATCCTGGTTCAAGATCAGGAAGAACGCTACTATATCTACCGACAAAAGATGGGGTCCGTTATTCAGACCGGCCTCGTTGCATGTGCCAGTGTTGATGACTACCAGAGCGGATTGATCAAGAAGCATGAACTGACGAGGGCGGATAAGGAAGAGGACCGGGTTCTTCATATCGATTACCTTGATGCCAATGATGAGCCTGTTTTCTATGTCTATCGGAATTCCTCCGTCATCAACAATCTGATGGCCCGTTTGACCGAGTCGGAACCCCTCTACGACTTCACAACCGAAGATTCCGTGGATCACACCATCTGGGCTGTTTCGGATAGTGAGGTCATCCAACAGATTGGTGAGGAATTTGCCCGTATCGAAACTTTGTATGTTGCCGACGGCCACCACCGCAGCGCTGCCGCCAGCCGGGTGCGGGAGCTGCGAAAAACCAAGAATCATGACCATACCGGGACAGAAGAATACAATTATTTTCTCACTGTAATTTTCCCTGATAATGAAATGAATGTCATGGCCTATAACAGGGCGGTACAAGATCTGAACGGACATTCCATCGTTGAATTTATTACCTTGGTGGGAAATAAATTTGATATTACCCCTGTATCAGCTCCCGTTACGCCAGTCCGGCGTCACGATTTCGGCATGTACCTTTCTGGGAAATGGTATGCTCTGACGCCTAAACAGGACCTGGTTGACGAAGACGATGCTGTGGGATGCCTTGATGTTTCCATCCTTCAGGATCAGTTGCTGAGTCCGATCCTTGCGGTGCGCAACCCGCGTACCGACCAGAGGATACATTTCGTGGGGGGAAGTCGCGGGACGGAAGAATTGGTCAAGCTGGTCGATAGCGGCGAGTACCAAGTCTCCTTTTCCTTGTACCCGACCTCCATCGATGAGCTCATGTCATTGGCGGATGCCGGCAAGATCATGCCGCCGAAATCCACGTGGTTCGAACCGAAGCTTCTGAGCGGCTTGTTTCTCCATCG
>JAQUHM010000008.1 GCA_028683595.1 Geobacteraceae bacterium
CTGTAGTAGTTCCACCACAGAACTGCAATCTTTGATGATTCCGGATCGCAAGACTGGATGACCTCTGACGATTGACGGCACAACGAATAGATTTCTCGTCCCGGATGATATGCGAGTCATTGCGGTTCCAAGATCTATCGCAATATCCGGTTTCCATAAGGAACTGCGAAGATAACTTTCCATCAGTCACACCTCTTAAAGAATTTACAAATGATAATCACCGGCTTTTTCAGGCTGGTAGAGAATTTTTCCCACCTTCATTCGTCTTTCTCCTGTTGGTGTTTTGATCTTGATAACATGACCGACACGACACCCTAACATGGCCGTTCCGATGGGTGAGAGTACAGACACCTTGTTCTGTTCTATATCAGCTTCCCTTGGAAATACGAGTATATATTCCTTACTAGTATTGTTTTCCAGGTCATCAAAAAGCACTTTGGAGTTCATGGTTATGACATTTGAAGGGATTTCAGTCGATTCCACGATTTCAGCTTTCATGAGTTCCTTTGTCAATTCCTCGAGGTGCTTGAAGTCTCTTTTGGCAGCCTTCGCAGCGATTGCCAGAACTTCTTCTAACCGAGTCATGTCATATTCGGTAATGTAGATCATTTTAGCGTCGATATTTTTTTTCATCAATTCCTCCAAAGTAAAAAACTTGAATTATGTTATTTCATACAAGTATTGATTAATGGTAAAACCATTTAAATGGGGTTTGTCACAGTGATCAGTAAGCAATTTTGTTCTTTAACAATTGAAAGGCATGAGTCACATCAGGTAGTTATGGCCGCGCGACCAACCATTCTATCTGAGAGAGGAACCCATGCTTACAAACAGCTTATCCGCGAGACATTCGAATTGCAAGGGTTTTGCCTCAAGCCCGTTGAAAAGAAGGATTTTGAACTTCTTGTTGTCATTGAACCAGATCTTCGTTACCACCTTCGCTTCGGTGTTTGCGGGGTTCAGGCGACTATCGAGACACTCTGCCCAAGCGCTATTTCCGTCATGTATCGATCTGGGGAATCGACGTGAACCTTGTCTATTCTCCATGCAGTTTGCTGTGCACGAGGTGTCGGTGTCCACGTTGAACAAGTGCCATGGGCTGCCGTGACCTTTCGAAAGTCACCCATATCGATATTGAAGGAATCTCACGGCAAAAAAGTCACGTGTATCTTACCAACACCTAAAGGAGTCACCACAGAAACCGGACCGCAGAGTACGATAAGAAATTAATATCTCTACAAATTTGATCGGTTAACAAATTGCCAGATTGTATCCCGTAATTCCAATAGGGCAGTCGCATAACTCATTGAGTATATTAATATTGATAATTCTTAAGTACTTTAGATTCCAAATTCTGTGTTGATACCGAATATATCGCTTTCACAGAGAAGTGGAAGATCAGTAGTAATCAGGTAATTTAATTATTCGTCATACTGCTTGGGAATATTTTTCCAACCAGCAGTAAAAACCGATCCATCAAGGCTTAACATTCCGACAGTTTTTTCCAGTGATGTATCTTGTCTTTTGTTCGCCTGAATATTTGCCACTACTTCAACTTTATCCGTTTCAGGTATATTGACGCTCTCCATTGACAGCACCTGAAAAGACTCCTGAGTGATCTGGTGTAACAAAAGAGTTCTAATATGTTGTTCAGATCCTCTGCAGCAAACAATTCTTATAACATATAATGTTTCGTCAGATTCTCGCCTACTTTGCCAACGATTTAAAGATATTCCCAAAGGTCTTAGAAGAAGATGAGTTGCAACAACCAGAATGGTACCAATAGTCGCGAATACAGCAAATCCTGAACCTGCGAGAGTACCTATAGCCCCAGCACCCCATAATGTTGCTGCCGTATTTAGTCCACGAATATTCAGACCTTCACGCATCATGATGCCTGCACCAAGAAAACCGATGCCTGTGACAACTTGTGCTGCCATGCGGGTCTGGTCTACTGCCCCGGTTACCAGCATGGAAAAGGAAACGAATAGTGCCGCACCTAATGATACAAGAGCATTTGTTCTTAATCCTGCGTTCCTTTGTCTCCACTGACGCTCAAGCCCAATAAATGCACCAAGGAATAGTGCAAGGGCATTATTTGTTATAAATTCGATAATATTCATAGGTCTACTTCTCCATCTAACCATTTCGTCATTAATGTGTTCTATGAGTTTTAATTTGACAGCGAAACAATCGGTAGCATTTCGCATTCACCTGAAACCACTGCTTCAAGAGGTTTAGAATCCATAGTCGCGAAAATAAGCGTCATTTCTTCCAAGCGTTCCCGCATGCCACTAAGAAGAGCTCTGCCACCACTCAAATAAATTCCGTTTTTGATTATTTTACATCCAATGTCGGACGAAAGATCTTGCAACAAAAACTGCTGAAGCCCCTGCCTTGAAAAAGCACTCTCGTAATGCATCATGTTCTACTGCTGAAGCATCTGATGGAACACAAACAAGCACATCGGGACGTACAGTTCCAAATTTTTGGACCTATAAAAAGAAGGGACTGTAGAAGTTCCACCACAGAACTGTAATCTTTGATGATTCCGGATCGCAAGACTGGATGACCTCTGACGATTGACGGCACAACGAATAGATTTCTCGTCCCGGATGATATGCGAGTCATTGCGGTTCCAAGATCAATTGCAATATCAGGGTTCCGAAACGAACTACGAAGGTGCTTGCCCATCATTGACACCTCTAATCTGACTATAGATGTAAATGATCCGCTTTTTCAGGCTGATAAAGAACATTGACGACTTTCATACCCAAGTAAACAGTTGATTTTATATGTGAAACTAGCTTTTTTACTTTATCCTTTAGAATTCAGGTGCAGGAATACACTTAATCCTGGGCAAACCTAAGTTTGTACAGGACACGTAAATGCCTCGTAAAATTTAAACGGGTAAAAAAGTAGTCTAGAAGACACAAGAAAACCCGACCATTATCATTTATGGTCAGCAAGAATGATATTATTCTTTCTATTAGGAGAGATACAAAGGTGGGGCCCTGGCAGGATCTGCCGAATGACACAATGGGAAGGTATATCGATTGGTAAGTTGACATAGTGAAGTTTGCCCGGAAGCGGGCTCAACAAAAAGTGTTTCTTTCGGTAAAACAAAAATTTTAAAGGATTTCTTTATTTGTGGAGTGGATTTATTTTCTTTCTCTTTGAAGATTTTCACTTGTGATTTGGTTTCAGGACGAACCGATGAATACGATACAAGTGTCCCTTGAGCGATGAAAAACGCAAAAAGCATAAGGGTCGCAAACTTTAAATAACACTTGGAAAGTTTTCTGACAGGGTTCATGGCGCAACTATAGCCCAAAAGCTATGAATGCTCAAGCTGTGTTTTACTCACCATATTGTTGAACTGACATAAGTATTCCTGATTACTACTGATTCTGCCGGGATCATGTTGCGTGGTTCGAATGTCAAATGCGAATTTAGTCTGCAAAAAGATTTGTGGGCGGCTGAGGTGGATGAAGGGCAGATGGGGCAGGTAATCAACGACCTTATCATTAATGCTGATCAGGCCATGCCGAACGGAGGTATCATTTCGGTTACTGCAGAAAACGTTACAGTCGATGCGTCAAGTATTCTGCCGCTCCCGGAAGGGAAATACATTCTCATTTCGATTCAGGATCAGGGTGAGGGGATTTCACCACAAAACCTGACCAGAATCTTTGACCCCTATTTTACCACCAAAGAGCGGGGGAGCGGGTTGGGGCTTGCCACGGTCTATTCCATTGTCAAGAGTCATCAGGGGCATCTGGACGTAGAATCTACCGAAGGAGTCGGGACACTATCTCCCGGCATCAGAGAAAGAAATTGAGCCTGCGGAAAAAAAGGGCCCTGCAGCCCAATCAGCTGCCGGATCCGGTAGAATCCTGGTCATGGACGACGAAGAGATCATCAGGGAAATAGCACTGGAAATACTCAGTCACCTCGGCTACGAGGTCGAAGTGTGCGGGGATGGGAAGTCTGCTTTGGCGTTATACCGTGAGGCACTGAATTGGGGAAAGCGCTATGACGCAGTGATCATGGACCTGACTATTCAAGGGGGAATGGGGGGTAAGGAAACCATGAAGGAACTTCTCAGCATCGACCCTACGGTAAAAGGTATTGTTTCAAGTGGTTATAACAATGATCCGATTCTAGCCCATTTCAGGGAATACGGGTTCAGTGGAATGGTGTCGAAACCTTATACGGTAAGAGAGTTGCAGGAGACCCTCCAAAAGCTGGTGTGATTCGGAAATTTGACGTCTCTTCCTTGGTCTGCTACTCTCGTTGAGTTGTCCGTCCGGTTCCCGCTTCGAAAGAGAGAATAGCCATGCTTGATCCATCCGCCTATGTAAAGATTTTTGTCGCCATCCTTGCCATACTCAACCCTTTTGGCGTGCTACCGGTATATCTGGCCATTACCGGAAAATCAGCGGAGCATGAAAGGAAAAAGATTGCCAGGACCGTTGGTTTCTCCGTGGCGAGTGTCCTTGCGCTGACCGCCTTGATCGGAGACAGGGTCCTGCAGCTTTTCGGAATCAGTATTGCTTCCTTCCAGGTGGGAGGGAGCATCCTGCTGTTGCTCATGGCAATTTCCATGATGTTCGGCAAAGATGCAAAAGGGGCCAATGAAGCAGCGGAAATAGCACCGGACTTGGCAAGCATTGCCGTTGTGCCTCTATCGGTTCCGCTCCTTGCCGGTCCCGGCTCCATCTCGACCGTTATTATCTATGCGAACCTTCCCGGCGGACCTTTCCATGTCTGGCTGATTATCCTTTGCGTCGTTCTTGCGTCGTTTGCCATCTGGATTGTACTTCGTATGGCAAACAGGATCGGGCAGCTGATTGGTCCTCTTGGCCTTTCCATTGTCAGCCGTCTGATGGGCCTGCTCCTTGCTTCCATTGCGGTTGAATTTTTTACAAAAGGGATCATCAAACTGCTGCCGGGGCTGGCCTGACCGTGTTGCAACCCGCCGTATCCATCCTCCTTCCGTTCCGCAACGAGCAACGCTACCTGCCAGCGGCTTAAAAATTTAATTTATGACACTACTTGATAACGTATTAAATTTTCCGAATTCTGTGGTCACCCCTAGTCGAATATCGTGAGACGACCGATACGAGGTTGTCAACTTGTAATAAGCTCAGCCGTTGAATGTAAAATAGAGTAAGCGGTTGAAGTATTCAGTTCGAATAAATGTTCTGCGAGGTTCATATGCCATTCTGTGAGATCTATTCTCTGGTTTTCAAGCGAATCAAAAGTTCAGCCCTCTATGTTTGCGCAGTGCTGTCTTTTATCTTGACAACCCAGACGGATTCATTGGCGACCCCGCATTCGCTTGGAGCTAGTGGTGATACCATCAATTCCACCAAGACACCCTTTCGTAAAGACACTGCGTCTAGCGAAGCTAAATTTATGAACCTTTCATCCTCTAATGTCAGTATCATCAAAGCTCCCTCCGTCGTGGCTCCTGCCGTTGTGCCCCCCCCAAGCATCCTTCTTGCCGAGAATTTGACTCCTGACTGGAATGGTATATGGCGCGATACTGGATTTTTGGTGGGTTCCCAAATCGGTGCCGTTGCCATAACATACGTGTTACCTGAAAGCTTTTCCAACTGGAGTGAAGCGAAGAAGGGACAGATGTTTAGTAACTATGGCAAACATTTTGTAGATCCCGTGATCGACGATGATAAATTCTATGTCAACTATATCCTTCATCCTTACTGGGGATCCACATACTATATCCGTGCCCGTGAGCGTGGGTTGAGCAAAAAATCCTCTTTGGTTTATTCTGCGATGATGTCGGCAATGTATGAATTTGGCATAGAATGCTTTTTCGAGAAGCCTTCGATCCAGGATTTGATCGTCACGCCTGGGATTGGCTCGCTTATCGGGGCTTTTGTGTTTGAACCTCTGCGGGATAAAATTAAAAGCAAGCAGGATCTCCATTGGTTTGACCACGCGGTGCTTGTTGCCACGGATCCGATTGGTGTTCTCAGCACTGGATTTGAAAAGTCGTTCGGCATAAAGTCAAATATTTCGATTACATATCTTATACCTAAAATTCCAAAGTCTTCATTGTCGTCTCCCTCGGGGTCGAATGAGAAACAGGTCGGGGTCAATTTGGAATTTCTGCTGAGATAACGCGCTTTCCAATTCACTATTACGACAAATAAAGACGATGCTGTGAGCCCACCGGTTTTGGCAGGAGACAGGAATTGTTGACCTTATGTTAATGGGTTCCAGGGGTGATTGCCGCCCTGGTTGTCTGTACAAAGGCCGGCAAATGATGGCGCTTTTGGGCAGGATAATATAACGAGGCGGCCATCAAAGAATCCATGATATTTTTTAGTTTAACGGGTGCTGCTAGTGCTTTACTTTTCACTCTCCCCGATCGAAGTTTAGTTGGTTGATCGGCTTAATTCTACGGGAAAAGTCACTTTACATCCACCTTTCGGATCCCCGTAATCGATGGGACCGGCTCCAACTCCACCAAGGAAGCCATTGAGATAACCGAACATGCCAGAAGAACCGGAGCAGACGGGGCGCTACTTGTGACCCCTTACTACAACAAACCATCCCAGAAAGGTCTCTACCGCCAATCCAAAACAGTGGCTGATGCCGTTGCCCTTCCGCAGGTTCTCTAAAATGTTCCGGCGCACCTCGGTCAATATGCTGCAGGAGACACTCGCCCGGCTTGCAGAGATTCCCAACATTGTCGCTATCAAGGAGGCAACTGGCTCCCTTCAACAGGTGTCTGAGATCATTGCCCTCTGCGGTGACAATATTAACGTACTGTCGGGAGATGATTTCACTACCTTTCCGCTGATGGCCTGCGACGGAGTGGGCGTTATTTCCGTTACCGCCAACATTACGCCGAATGAGATCGCAGCCATGATCAAAGCCTTTAACTCCGGAAACATGGAAGAAGCGCGCCGACTCCACCTGAGACTCCTTAAGATCAGTAACGCTATGCTTATTGAAACAAATCCGGTACCGGTAAAGATGGCCCTCGGACTCATGGGTAAATGCTCTGAAGAAGTTCGTCTGCCGCTGGTTCCCATGTCCGAGGAAAACAACTTGAAACTTGCTGTCGTCATTAAAGAATACGGATTGATATAAAGAAAGGGTGAGGGCCAAAGCAAATAATCACACTTTTAAGTTTAATGACGCTGGTCTGGGAAAATAACCGGGCCTGTCAATCTATTGTGTAAATGACTTTTCGGTTTACCTCTATCATCGGAGTTATTGAGTGGTTGTAAACTTGAGACCAACGATGCCTGCAAAGATGAGGGCCAAACTTAACAGTCGAGCTATAGTCATCGGCTCATGAAATAAGACAATACCCAATATTGCCGTGCCAATCGCGCCGATACCAACCCAAACAGCATAGGCCGTTCCAACAGGAAGCGATTTCAGTGCAAAGCCGAGCAAAGCAAGACTGATTATCATCGCGCACACGGTACCAATAGTTGGCCATATACGCGTAAAGCCATTTGTGTACTTGAGCCCGATAGCCCATCCCATTTCAAATAGTCCAGCAATAACTAAAATTACCCAATTCATGATAACCTCGAAGAATTGGGGGTCGTCCCCCTTCTGGAGATAGAGTGATGAGGGCGTCCTCACTTCAAAGCAGTGCGCCATAAACCACACTGACAAAATAATGACAAGACTTGTTTATGCAACGAAAAAAATTGTTTAGAGACAGCAATAATTCAAATACCTGTCCTCAAACTCATGATGTTCAATTATTCAGTTTGTCATGCTCTTTGAGTGTTCTGAGTCGCTTATAACCGATTATAAACGTATTGTTTTGTAGAGGAAATTCTTGAATTTAAAGAATTTCCTCTGCTCGACTACGTCATCATGGATGTCGCCGGTGACGGCCTTCAGGTGCCGGGCGATCTGGGGCATGGTGCGGCCTGCTGTGAGCCGGGTTTTCTCAATGATGAGTCCAACAACGTCGCGCGGAATGCGGTTTTTCGAATAGGGCTCATAGACAACCTCCCAGAAATCTTTCCCTGATTCTATCTCGGTAAGTATCTCTTCGGCAAGTTGCTCCTGCAGTCTGCCATGGGTGCTGGTCGGCAGTTCC
Source organism: Geobacteraceae bacterium (assembly GCA_028683595.1). GTDB lineage: Bacteria > Desulfobacterota > Desulfuromonadia > Geobacterales > Geobacteraceae > RPRC01. Next base: position 8,105 of record JAQUHM010000008.1, read on the forward strand.
TGTTCGCTGTCACGGATAACGCGACGGATGTCATCTTCGGTGATAAATTTTCCGGTGCGGAAGAATAGCGATCGCAGCAGGATGCTGCGCAGTTCCCGGATATTTCCTTCATAACGTTGGTTGCGAAGCATGGTCTTTGCTCCTTCGGTGAGCGACGGGGTATCGTCCTGGGGTTCGTCCTTGCCGCGGTATGTGCGGTACAGTTTGCCGAGGAAATGGGTTGCAAGATCTACGATGTCCTCGCGTCGCTCGCTGAGAGAGGGAATCCGCACGGATAGTTCCGAGAGGCGGTGGTAGAGATCTTCCCTGAAACGGCCAGCCTTGATTTCCTCCTGAAGGTTCTTGTTTGTGGCGGCTACGAGGAGTACTCGGCCATAGCGTTCGGCACTCTCCCCAAGGCGAAAAAATCCTCCGTTGTCGAGAAATCGCAGTAGCTGAACTTGCGTTTTTGGGTCTGCGTCTCCGATTTCATCAAGGAACACTACCCCGCCCTGCGCCTCCTCCAAGATGCCCTTGCGGTCGCTGTAGGCACCGGTGAATGCCCCCTTCTTGTGACCGAACAGTTCAGAGTAGGTGAGCTCGCCGCTGTAGGCCGCTATATTCGATTTTTTAACGGGGAGTTCCCCGCCCGTCTTTACCTGCTCCCGATACATCTCATTCAGCTTGTTGTAGAGATTGTTGAAGAAAAACTCTTTTCCCGACCCTGTTTGTCCAAGTACCAGGATGGACGGAAGCCCGAGGGTTGCCTCCTGGTACTCGTTCGTGCTCCAGAAGGCGATGCGGTTGGATAGAGGTACAGAGACGGTTGTGATGAAATCAACTATTTCCTGGGACTTTCGGCTGTTACCGATAATGTTGCCGAGGCGGTACGAGGATACCATGGGGTCCTTGTAAGCCACGTCATTCGTCAGGCGAGCCACTTGACCCTGCAGGGTTTCGATTTGCTGGATATCCGCTATGTGGCGCGAAGTGAGGCTTTCAATGATTTGCAGTATGCGCTTGTGTTCTTCAGTGAAGTAGCCCTGTTTCAGGGAATTGAGACAGATAACCCCGAGAATCGTATTATCACAGATAATGGGCATGGCTATCTCGCTTTTAATAAGTTCGCTGGTGGGATAGTGGTATCCCTCGCCACGGAGTTCCTCTTCAATATTGGCAACAATTTTTGGTTGCTTCGACCAGGCAACATAACCGGTCAGGCTGCGCTCTTCCTGTGGCAGCTCCTGGCCACCAATGCGAAAGTGTGGGATCTTTTTCTTCAGCCATTCTTTGTTCTTGGCGCCGATGATCATTCCGGTGTCGTCTTCCACGACCAGCCACTTTTCACTATCCACCTCCTTGACTACGGCTATGCTGCCGGTGTCGGCACCGATCAGCTTTGTAGCCTTCGACAGCACTTTGTCAAGGAAGGTCTGCAGCTTTTCATTGCGTTCCTGAAGGAGTTCGGTGATCTCCGCCAGAACCCGGACTTCAAGGTGCTCGTCGCCAATCTCCTGGATGACTCGTTCCACCATCTCCGCATGGGTCTGAAGGATTCCCAGCTCGAATTCGCTGTAATGATGATTTTCTCGCGAATAATAATTAACCAGACAAATGACCTTGCGGGTCTCGGGATTAAAACGCGGGACCATGTAAAGTGAGCGCAGGGACATTTGTTCTGTCAGTGCCCGTTTCTGCAGGAACTGCTGGGTAAGATCTGGGATGAATACCGGTTTTAGCAGTTGATCGTCGGAGATGAAGCCGTCGTCATTTACAAATTTTGCGATCAGGGAGCGTCCCCTTCCCAGTCTTATCAGACCAAGATCATCGTAAAGAGTTTTGAGTCTTGGATCTGCAGAATAGCTGGCCAGGACCTCCATGCGCGTTTTTCCGTGTTTGCCGATTGTTGGAACAAGTACCGAGGCCAGGGAAAGTCGGTCGATAAGCCGGACCGCCGAATGTACCATGAAGGCCGCTGCTTCTCGTTTCTTGAATTCCTCCACCCGTCGCGTCAGAAGTATCTGTTGGTGGTATTTTCGTGCCTGATCGAGGCTGTTGGCAATGACATGCAAAAAATTGGTCAAGACGTCTATGGCTGATTCGTCGGGCAGTTCTCCTGGTGTGTCCTCGTCTATGCAGATGACACCGATCGATCTGTCGTGATTAACGAGCGGAAAAAGACTGCTCGAGGTAATCGCACAGGTTTTTGCCAGTCGCATATCCAGGGGGAGGCTGCGGTTAGTGGCGTCTGTCAACATCGTTGGGGATTGGCTTGCGAATACGATTGAGACTAACGCTTCCCGGGAAACGATCGGGAAGGTTGTTCCTACTATCTCATCTGTGTACGGACTTGAAGCGTGGACGCAGGAGAGTGCTCCACTGGTAAGGTCCTCAAGGTAGATTCGAATCCGCTGTCGATTTGAGATAAGTGATATCCCTTCAGCTGTAGCAAAAAGAATTTCTTCTAGATTTTCCTTGCCGTATTTTTCTATTTTGTCCTGGAGTTCCTGAAGGTTTGTTTCGATCGATTTCATAAGGACCCCTGCGCACTTGTTTTATTGCATGGGGTATCTTATGGGAAGTGGAAGGGAGAAGTCAATAAATAGATGTACTCATAGTGCTCAGATATCGACTGCTATATGTACTCTGTAGCGGCTTGCGGTGGACTGTGTAAAATAAAATTTTACCTTTATAAAAATTGCTGTATTAATGCCGAAGAAAATCAGGTTGCCTAATCATCTTGCGCAAGTCGCGAGTGTTACACATTTACACGAAGATTGGTCTTGTGTGTAGAATACCGGGCCAATCCGAGGTTTTGATGCACACTATACTCTTGAAAAAAATACTGGCAGAACGAACGTGGCACATGAGGGTAGCAACGCCGCTGGTAGCCAGGAAATGTCGAGCCGGGCAGTTTATCATGCTTCGTATCCATGCTTGCGGGGAACGTATCCCACTCACTATCGCAGACTGGGACAGGGATGCCGGATTCATCGACATCTATTTTCAGGAAATTGGTGCCACAACGGAACTGCTGGCCACACTGCAAGAAGGTAACGCCATTCTTGATGTGGTTGGTCCCCTCGGTAACCCCTCTCATGTGGAAAGAATCGACGGAACCTTTGTCATGGTTGGGGGAGGCTTTGGCATCGCTGCCGGCTACCCTGTAGCACGCGCCTTCAAGGAAGCGGGTAACCGGGTAATTGCGGTTCTGGGGGCAAAGACCAAGAAACTTCTTATCTGTGAGGAAATGCTCAAGGCAGTCTGTGACGAGGTCTATGTCGCCACCAACGATGGTAGTTACGGTAGGAAGGGACTGGTGTCTGACGTGCTTCAAGGTCTTCTGGATGAGGGCGAGGATATCGGTCTGGTCTTTCCCGTTGGGCCGCCCATTATGATGAAAATCATTTCCCAGATGACACTACCCCTCAAGATAAAAACGATAGTTTCCCTCAACTCGGTAATGGTGGACGGTACCGGTATGTGCGGTTCTTGCCGGGTCACGGTTGCAGGTAAGACCCGTTTCGTCTGTTCCGAAGGGATTGATTTTGATGGCCACGAGGTTGACTGGGACGAAATGATGTCGCGTCAGAAAATGTACTGCAGGCAGGAGGCCGAAGCCCTGACTCACCAAAGCGAATCTGGCTCCTGCTGGGGAGGGTCCCGGTGAATGACTACAAGAAAAACCTGACAATGGCAGAGTGTTGCAGCATACCCCGGCACGCTATGCCGCACCAGAACCCAGCCGAACGGGTTCTCAACTTCAATGAAGTTGCTCTTGGCTGGGATCGGGAAACCGCCGTTGAGGAGGCCAGTCGTTGCCTTCTCTGCAGAAAGCCCCAGTGTGTCACCAACTGCCCGGCTGAAGTCGACATCCCCGGTTTTATCCAGAAGATAGCCGAGGGGCAATTCCTTGAAGCGGCCCGCATCCTGCGCGCCAGTTCTGCTCTGCCGGCTGTATGCGGTCGCGTTTGTCCCCAAGAGACCCAGTGTGAACTTACCTGTATCATGGGGAAGAAATATGAACCGGTGGCCATCGGCCGCCTTGAGCGCTTTGCCAGCGACTATGCCCTGTTAGTAGGAGAGCTGCAGGTTCCAGATCCCACACCGCCGACCGGGAAAAAAGTTGCAGCGGTAGGTGCTGGTCCTGCCGGCATTACCGTCGCAGGTGATCTGGTCAAATTGGGACATGAGGTTACTCTATTCGAAGCATTGCACGAGCCGGGAGGCGTCCTTGTTTACGGTATCCCGGAGTTTCGGCTACCAAAGAAAATCGTCCGTCTCGAACTGGATGTCATTCAAAAGCTTGGTGTCAGGCTGGTGAACAATTTCGTGGTTGGACGGACGGCCACCGTGGACGAGCTTCTAGAGGAGTTTGATGCCGTCTTTCTTGGCAACGGGGCCGGGGCACCCAGTTTCCTTAACATCCCGGGAGAGAACTTGAACGGCGTTTATTCGGCCAGCGAATACCTTACCCGTTGCAACCTGATGAAGTCGTACAGGTTTCCTGACCAATCCACCCCCGTGGCCCACGGCAAGAAGGTTGTGGTGCTTGGCGGCGGCAACGTTGCGATGGATGCAGTGCGAATGTCTCTGCGCCTCGGGGCGGATGAGGCGACCATACTTTATCGACGAAGTCGCAAGGAGATGCCTGCTCGCTTCGAAGAGATTGAAAACGCTGAAGAAGAAGGGGTGAAATTTAATTACCTGGTCAATCCGGTCCGGTTTGTGGGCAACGAGAACAATTGGATCACCGGGGTCGAATGTCTGCGTATGGAACTGGGAGAGCCTGACTCCTCGGGACGCCGGCGGCCGATACCGGTAAAGGGATCGGAATTTGTGCTGGATGTGGATATGGCAATAGTGGCCATCGGCCAATCGGCCAATCCAATTGTTGCCTCCACTGCCACCGGTGTCAACACTAATGAGCGAGGCTACTTCATCGCCGATGATGACGGGCGCACCACCAAGCCGGGGGTTTTTGCCGGAGGTGATATCGTTACTGGAGCTGCAACCGTTATCCTTGCCATCGGCGCCGGCAAGAAGGCTGCCCGCGCCATCCACGACTATCTTGGAGATGGTGTCTGGCCGGAGTTTGTAACGTAAGAATCAGTCCCCTCCATGGAGAGAAATTATTGGTCTTTTTGAGAATTGATCAAATGTAGTTATGTTCGATAAAACAACTACGTAGCCTGTCAAAGGAACTCACCGCTACGATTTTATTTCAAAAAGGAGTCAGCATGTCCTACGTCGAGTCTGTCCTGAATTTCGTTGTAGAAAAGAACCCTAATGAGCCTGAATTCCATCAGGCGGTGAAAGAAGTTTTGGAGTCACTCAGTCCCGTGTTCGATCGCCACGCGAAATACGAGGATCAGCGGATACTGGAGCGCATCACGGAACCGGAGCGCGTTATCATGTTCCGGGTGCCTTGGGTTGACGATAAGGGTAGTATTCGGGTAAATAAAGGATTCCGCGTTGAATTTAATAGCGCAATCGGCGCCTACAAGGGCGGTCTCCGCTTCCATCCGTCGGTAAACCTCGGTGTTTTGAAGTTTCTTGGATTCGAACAGATTTTCAAGAACGCCCTGACCACCCTGCCGATGGGGGGGGGCAAAGGTGGTTCCGACTTTGACCCCAAAGGCAAATCCGACAACGAGGTGATGCACTTCTGCCAGTCTTTTATGACTGAACTGTATCGACATATCGGACCGGTGACCGACGTTCCCGCCGGTGATATCGGGGTCGGCGGACGTGAAATAGGCTACATGTTCGGTCAGTACAAGCGGCTGAAGAATGAATTTACCGGTGTGCTGACCGGTAAGGCTCTCGGTTGGGGTGGTTCGCTGATCCGTCCGGAGGCAACAGGTTACGGTGCAGTTTACTTTGCCCAGGAGATGCTCGCTGCCAAGGGCCAGTCAATAGAAGGTAAAACATGTCTGGTCTCCGGCTCTGGAAACGTTTCCCAATATACCGTGGAAAAGCTGCTGCAATTGGGCGCCAAACCGGTAACAATGTCGGATTCCAACGGTACCATTTACGACCCTGATGGAATTACCGAGGAGAAGTTGCAGTGGGTGATGGAACTGAAAAACATACGTCGTGGCCGGATTTCCGAATACCTGACAAAATTCGCCGGGTCCAAGTTTCTTACCGGTTCGCGTCCTTGGTCGATTCCCTGCGACTGTGCCTTTCCCAGTGCGACTCAGAATGAAATAAATGGCGTGGATGCGGCCGAACTGGTAAAGAATGGCTGCAAACTGATCAGCGAAGGCGCCAACATGCCGAGCGACCCGGATGCCGTGGCCATCTTCCTCGATAGCAAGATCCTCTATGGCCCCGGCAAGGCCGCCAACGCCGGTGGTGTCGCTACCTCCGGCCTTGAAATGTCACAAAACGCCCAGTTTCTGAGCTGGTCACGAGAGGAAGTTGATACAAAACTTAAGAATATCATGAAGAGCATCCATCATAATGCATATACGACAGCCGCCGAGTATGGCTGTCCTGACAACTATGTCGTAGGAGCCAATATCGCCGGTTTTCTGAAAGTGGCAAATGCTATGATCGCCCAGGGAATTGTCTAGGCAATTGCAAGTGTCTGAAAGGTCAGAGATCTGAAAAAGAGAGGCGATGAAGAATTTTCAGCGCTTCTCTTTTTTTGCTTACGTATCGTTTGTGACAAAGTATACTGGTTCCTCACAAAAACCCGTGCAGGGGAGTTGGCAGAGGAACGCCTGTCATGCAGAGGTAGAGGTTTCCGGAAATAACGTTTTGCCGTGCTTAAGCAGTGAGTTAACGTGGCAGGTTGATCTTTCAAAACTGCCCCCAGGCAGGTATGTTTTTCAATTGCTGCGGTGTGATTTCAAGTACAGATTACAGAAAAGAACCAGCATGCTATTGATGGTTAGGTTGGGCTGGCGGCATTTGATACGCTAAAGGGAGATCAATCATGAAGACTTACGAGACGATGTTTACGACGGGTTTGCCCGGTCTCGATTCTGTCCTGAGGGAGGTGCTTGCCGGTGACAATATCGTCTGGCAAGTGGACAGCATTGAAGAATATCAGGCATTGGCAGCGCCGTTTGTCCAGGCAGGGATTGCATCGAGTCGTAAGGTGATATATTTCCGTTTTGCCAGTCATCCACCGTTGATTCAACAGTGCAAAGCCGTTACGATGGTCGAACTGGATCCTAATGCCGGATTCGAAAACTTTATTGCTCTTATTCATCAGACTATTGAAAGTGTCGGCCGGGGTGCTCTTTATGTCTTTGACTGCCTTTCGGAATTAGCAGCAGATTGGTATTCCGACCAGATGCTGGGTAACTTCTTTGTGCTTACCTGCCCCTATCTCTTCGATCTGGAAACGGTGGCCTATTTCGCCCTTTTTCGCAATTTCCATTCTTCCTGCGCTCTGCAGCCAATCATCGAGACTACCCAGCTGTTTCTGGATGTCTATCGGTTCCAGGATAAGCGTTACATTTATCCGTTAAAGGTTCATCTGCGTTATTCGCCGACCATGAACATGCTGCATGAGTGGAAAGGAGACGAATTCCTTCCCGTAACAGCCAGTGCTCTAATCAGCTCGATTCTCACCTCCGTCAACTGGTCGGGCCTGGATTCCGATGCCCGGCCCGGCTTCTGGGAAAGGACATTTACCGAGGGTGAGGAAGTGCTCGCTGCAGTAGAATCCGGGTGCTGTTCAGCTGAAAAGGAAGCTGAGATGTTTCAGCGGCTCTGCCGGATGATGGTGTCGCGCGATACGGGTATCCTGAAGCTAGTGAACAGTTACCTGGGGTTAAAGGATGTGTTGGAGATTCGTCGACGTATGATCGGCTCGGGTCTCATTGGCGGGAAAACGCTTGGCATGCTACTGGCCAGGCGCATTTTACAGAACCATTCTCCGCGGTTTACGATGTTGCTGGAAGCACATGATTCATTTTACATCGGGTCGGACATTTTTTTTACTTTTCTGGTCCGCAACGGTGCCTGGTGGGTTCGCGAGAAGCAGAGGAACCCGCAAACCTTCCTGGAAGGCTCAGAACTGGCGCGGCAGCGGATTCTTACCGGACAGTTTCCCGGCCCTCTCATAAAGCAGTTTGAACAGATGCTTAACTATTTCGGTCAGGCACCTATCATTGTACGTTCCAGTTCGCTGCTGGAGGACAATTTTGGCAATTCTTTCGCCGGAAAGTATGAAAGTGTTTTTTGTCCCAACCAGGGACCGCGCGAGCGCCGGTTGGAGGACTTTCTCTCGGCAGTGCGCACTATCTACGCCAGCAGCATGAGTGAGAGAGCCTTGCGTTACAGGGAACAAAAGGGCCTCCTGGAGCAGGATGAACAGATGGCTCTCTTGGTGATGCGGGTGTCAGGCGCAGTCCACGGGCGTTATTTTTATCCGCATGCCGCCGGTGTCGGCTTTTCTTACAACCCGTATGCCTGGAATGAGAATATTGACCCAAAGGCGGGGGTCATGCGACTGGTCTTCGGTCTGGGGACTCGCGCGGTGGACCGTTCTGACGATGATTATACACGCGTGGTTGCCCTTAATGCCCCAGACCGGAGACCAGAAGTAAACTTCGAGGAAGTGCGGCAATACGCCCAGCGCCGGGTGGATTTTCTCGACCTGGACGCAAACCGGCTCGTTTCAGGGCATTTCCTTGATGTTATCGCTGCAAGCCACGACGTTCCGGTGCGGTTGTTTGCCTCGACCGACAATGGCTCCAATTGGGGTCTGGAGCATACAACCCGGCCGACGTGGGTTCTTACCTTTGACAAGCTGCTCAGTACAACCGCTTTTGTCGAGGACATGAAAGAGATGCTGCAGGTGCTACATCAGGCGTATGATTATCCGGTTGACGTGGAATTCACCCTTAATTTCCTGGACAACGAGGATTACCGAATCCATATAGTGCAATGCCGGCCGCTACCTGTAAAGGGGATGGATACAGCTGTACCGGTGCCGCTGGACGTTTTGGAGGAAAGACGTATCATCTCCGCGAGCGGTGCGGTAATAGGTCACAGCCGCCACATCAGCATTGATAGGATCGTGTACGTGACGCCCGATTTGTATGGAAATCTGACCCTCCAGGAGCGCCATGAAGTCGCGCGGCTGATTGGTCAATTGAATCAGACAATTTCGCCAAACGGAGACGAAAACATTTTACTGATCGGGCCGGGCAGGTGGGGCACCAGCTGTGCTTCCCTTGGCATTCCCATATCCTTTTCCGATATTAACCACATCGCCGTGGTCTGCGAGATTGTCACCATGCGAGAGAATCTCGTGCCGGACGTGTCGCTTGGCACCCATTTTCTAAACGAGCTTATCGAAATGGACATGCTCTACCTGGCGCTGTTTCCCAAGAAAGGTGATAACTACCTCAGGCGGGAATTCTTCGAACAGATGCCGAACAGGCTGCTGAATTATGTGCCGAAAGAGGAGCGATGGACGGATGTGGTAAAGGTTATTAGCGCCGCAGACATCAGCGGAGTATCGGGCGGCATCTTTCTTGCCGCCGACTCGCTGAAGCAGAAGGTTATCTGCTACACTGCCCCCTGATCGTATTTAGTCGCTCAAAGGGCCACTTTCTTTGCATACAATCAGTGGATTTCCGGGTTGGCAATGGCGTCAAAGTGGTATGTCCACGGGACATGTTGACACTCCTTCCGGTGTCTTGCAAAGAATACGAACCATCGGAGATCCCAGAGCTGACAAAAAGGTGTGAGTTGATTTGGCGTCTGCAGTGAAATTCGGGGTTATATTGGTGGGGTCTGTTGCTTTCGACTCTGGAGCTAGTACTTGATACTATTTGCATAGTAGTCCTAACACGTAAGGTTTCTTTCTGATTGCATAATGACATTCTAATCATTGCGCCACGCAGTATGAGTAATAACTTTTGTAGGCTACGGTTCGAAGACAATTAAATTAAAGTAAGTACCAGCCACTGTCAACTCTGCCATAACCTGAGCCTACGCTCTCTTTTTCACTGTTCACGAAAAGCCTGAATCGCAAGAATCGCTATCGCTCAATTCTCAAAATTACCTGAGTTAAGAATCTTTAAAAACCGTTGTGTTGAGTTAATATCTTACCCAGTCAATACACACTTGTTAGTCTGTCGAGTTTTTCCAGGTTTTGAGCTCTTATCGTTATTTTTTAATTGTGTCAATGATTATAGATTGTTATGCAATATGTGCCTTTCTTCACGTAGTAGGGTTAAATTTGCAAATAAAAGCATTTGCTCTTGCCTTTCAATTCTGTTATGTAGCAAAAAGTGGTTATTTTTTCTAGATGTGCAACCAGCCTTGAATGTTATTCAGAGGAGAAAACATCATGACAGAATACAGTGTCGCCAGTCCAACTGTTCCCAGTTTTGATTATATGTTCAAAACGCAGACCGAAAAGACTGGCGTGGCATATGGGCGGATTAATTCCGAAGAGGAAGTCTGCAAAGCTATCCAAGATTATTTTGAGCAATTTGAGGCTGAACTGGATAGCAGTCATGAGATATCGATGTGTCTTGCATCATTTGGAAAAGATGTTGATTTTCGACCGGAGAAGGTCAGTTTTTACCTGCCGAGTCTCATCACGTTTATCGGCGTCAATGATTCCGGTGAGAAAGTTCAGTTGGTACAACATATCTCGCAACTCAGCTATTTGCTGAGAGCTGCGGAAAAGTTGAATGAAGTGCCTACGCGCATTGTCTTTCATCCCTAAAGGGTTGCAGCCATATTTATCGCGGAGGGATCGCAAGTCGGGGAAGATTTTAATAGTTTAAATTATTTATTAGTTTTGCAATTTTTTTGTCGTCTTCAATTACAAGGATGTTCATCCAGATACTCCGTTCGTCGATTTTTCCATACAGTCAGGCGAGAGTATAAATTGATCACCGGAAAAATGCATCGCAAAATTCGATTACAGTTAAGACAGCAGCGATTCCGGCCAGCCTATCTACCCTTCCTGGGTGTCTCTCATTACTCTTGGAGAGGTTTGATACATTCAGGGGAATCGTTGCGCGGGTTGTTGACGAGGGGTGAAACCGGATACATTTCCATCAGGTCCGCCGGATAGGGCTGATACAGGGGCGTCAACCTTTCCGGTTCGGTCACCTCCCGGTCGAGCCAGAGTTCGTATTCCTCCGGATGGAGAATGACCGGCATCCGGTCGTGTAGGGATTGGATAATACGGTTGGAAGCGGTGGTCAGGATCGAGCAGGTCTCCAGGGTCTCTCCTTCAGGGTTCTTCCAGTGGTCCCAGATGCCGGCAAATCCCATTACGGCGCCGTCCTTCATCCGTACATAGTATGGATGCTTCTTCCCACCCTCCTCTTTCCATTCGAAGAATCCGTTTGCGGGAATGATGCATCGCCGGTAGCGGATTGCGGTTCGGTAGGCCGGTTTCTCATGGACGGATTCGCAGCGGGCGTTGATCATCCGATTGCCGATGGAGGGGTCTTTTGCCCAGGAGGGAACGAGTCCCCATCGCATAATGCAAGCCCGGCTTCCGGTACCGTTATTTCTGATGGTTATCACCTGCTGTGTTGGCGCGATGTTGTAGCGCCGAGGCAGATCTCCAAGGATCTTAACGCCGAAGTTCTCGGTGAGTAGTTCAGGGGATATGGAAAAGGTGAATCGTCCGCACATGAGAGTTCCGAGTGTTCTTCTCTATTTTCAAATGTCAGTAGGCTGTACCTGACCTGACAGTCCGCAGGACCTAGCAGCCTTCACGTTGCTTCACCGCAGAGGTTTCTTAGAGCGATTGGTTCTTTGGTAAATCACAAGGAAAGTCAGAAATTCGACCCTTCCCCCAATAGTTTCCCCGGATAATCACTCCTGCCCGATCCTCATTGCTAACATTATTGCCCTCTTGGCTTTCTTCTGCCGATACTTATACCTATCCGCTCTTTGGCTTCGATAATTTTGCGTTCTTGGACGTCGGCGTTCTCACCAAAAGGTCCATACTCGAAGGCAATCTTATAGACTATTTCGATAGCTTCTTCAGACCGTTCAAGAAGAATACTTAGCCATTTGATATTGTCTTTTGTTGGCGCAAGACTAAGAATAACTTCGAGCTCCCCCTCCTTGTATGGTCTACCAGTTCGATTAACCATTAACACCTCCATTATATTCGAACTCTCGTTATCCCCCCCGCAAGGATTACTCATAAAGAACATTTATTACTAAAAATTTATCAATGCGTTGCCCGACTTGAACAGGATTCTTGCTTCGAAGCTCAACCTGTCCAAGGAGGCCATCTTGAGGAGAGCTATTGGAATCAGATTTAAATTTCAAAGGTCCTCTCAAGAGTCGCCGAAAGGATGGGTCAGTTACATTAGTTCTTAGTGGACCAAGGTGCTGTGGAAGCATATCACCGTCATTTAATCCCGACACCCCACTACATATCCTCCGAACAGTTTCTGGGTAGATGATGATATTTTCCAATTTTTCCCTTTCGCCACGGCCAGCTATACATGCAGCAGAAGTCTCACCTATTGGAAAGTCTATAAGTTCATGCGCTAGGCCTCCCGCATCTCGATAGAATACTGCTAATCCAACTGGCCAAGTCGCCTGCATAGAGGAAGGGGTTCCAACCCGGCCAAGATTGCCAATGAACCGCTGTTGAAGTTGAAGACCGTACAGAGAACGGAAACGTCGTATCTTCGTATACTTGCCAATAACTCCGTCAATCCCAAGGAGTTCATCTAAAGAGTCGAGGGGCCAGGTTATAGGCCAATTTTCATTCCAATCTATAACAAAAAATAAACCATCTATATCAATAATTGGAGTACGTTGAGCATTGGGAATTCGATAAGTTAGGACTGTGTAAGGTTTTAATTTTCCATTTATAAGTAAAATACTTTTTGCATTGCCCTGTTGAAGGTCACATGCCTGAGTTAGCACTACGAGTACCTCACGATCCCCGCCAGCATTTGCTTCAGTTGAGATAAATATGTCACCAAGTTGAATCGAATCAAGATGTGATACTCCTGCAATCTGCTTTTCATATTTCACTCGTTCTGCATTTTCAAATATAGTCGCATCAAGAATGGGTTTTATTTCTTCTGTCGGGAGAAAGTGCGACGGTGGATAAGTTTTAAATTCGAGAGAGTTTAAGGCGTGAGCTGCATCCAGCAAGTCCCTGTCGCTCTCAAGAAAATGGTGAAAGTATGTATGATAGACATCGATTAAATGGTCGCCTAACCCTTCTCCTTCTGCATCTAAAATCAATCGTTTCAGATCAGCGTAGTCAGTTAAGTCGAGCTTCCTGACACTTCGAAGAAAACCTTCTCTATGTGCATTTAGAGCTCGCTCCCATGCAAGGATAAACCTGTTAAGTTTCAAAGAGTCTGGATAAGATGAAATGAGATCATGTACTTCAGCAAGAAAAGTATTTACATCAGAGAATACACTTTTCTCTACAGATCTAAACTGGCAGCCAAGTAATTGTCCATCATCACGAAATACATCACGCTTCGATGTGAGTCGTGGACTTGATGACATCAAAATAACAACCGGCGGATTATTGGGGTCAACGCTCGTAATTTCTCGAATTATTCTAATTGCTCGTTCTATCGCCTCTTCTTCACCCGTGATACCAAGAAACAAATCTATAAAAACAATTCTTGTCCTAAGATTGCTATAATCACTACTTCGCCCAAGGCAGTGAACTTGGGTACCTAAACCTTCTCGGAATATTATTTCAAGTGGCTGAAGTTGCGCCGCCTTCCCCTGCTGCTCATTTATGTAGTCTTCAAAAAGTGCTTTATTTACACGTGCAGATAAACGTTTTTTCTGCCCCCACAGACAGGCGATGAAGCCATCATCGTTTCTGTGATGTTTGACTACCTCTTCATCATAACTCGAGATGGAAAGCAACTCGTTGATAAGAAGAATCGATTCTTCATCTATTTCGTCAAGGAACAAGTTCCAATTCTCTGCCTTAATTTCAGCAGCCTTAGGGATGTCATCATACGCATCATCAATAATTGCTACATCATCTATGTGATTATCCCTAAGAAGAGCTTGCACCTGTTCAATCATTTCAAGATTTCCTTTGGTAGTTCTAGAATAAAAGTATTTAACCTATCACTATGAACAGTAGGTTCAGAGGAAAGATACAGTTTACCATTATGATAATTTGCACAATCTCTGGCAATGAATAACCCTAGACCTTGACGTGTAGACGCGCCTTTTGTAGAATAAAAAGCTCTAAAAATAGTCTCTTTACGTTCAGGCCTCACCCCAGGACCATTATCTGTAAATTTCAGGACGAATGGATCTGATGTTAATGATATAATTAATTTTGCTTTGAAATCTATATTATCTTCCTTCTCAATTTTAAGCCAATAAATTGAATTCGCGAGCAGATTTTCAATTATTTGAACTAACATCCCACGCACCGCATTAACATAAACCTTTTTACTTCTGCCTTCGTCGACAGTAATTTTAACCTCGATGCCATGTCTCTCGAACTGTGCCGACCTTGAATCGATCGATTCCCTTAGAACAGCCACGAAATCAAACTGCTCTTTGCGTTGACGACCTGAAACACTGAGAGGATCAAGAACTCGCAATCTCTTATTTATAGTCTTCATCTGATATCGTAAACTGCCAAATAGAGATTCCACCTCATTAGGCAATTTCTCATTTTCAGCTGAATCAAGTAATGTCAATGTATGTTCAGTAGCACGTGCAAGTTCATGTGCAACAACTTCAATCATCAAACCAATACCAGCTAACTGAATCATCCGTAATCGTTCATCTTCGATTTGTTCTGCTCGTTCTTTTGCTAAAACAAAATAGTGTTGCATTTCTTGAAAAATATCGTTTAGCTCTGTAAAGGTAGAAGCATCTCCTTTGTGTCGCTTTTGCAATTCAGATATTGATTTTTTTGCACGATTCTCAAGCGAATCAACCTTTTTCTTTGCGATTGAGAAATCAAGATCTTGAGATTCAGTTCTCTTTGCTGACTCAACATCCTCCATAAATGATTTTAATTCTGTTTGTATGGTGTACTTTAAGATCGCAACAAGAATTGCTTTTTCGTCGCAATCTTTCAATCCTTCGCGGTTTGTCTGGTCGATTAAGAAAGGATTCTTAAGTCGAGAAATTGAAACACGTCCTATGAATTGTGCCTTATTCAATTTATATCCGGACGCGGCCAGAGCTCGTCGATCAAGGCCGAGCCAATCATCACTTTCCTCACCGTATGGAAAAACGCGGTAATTATCGCGGAACAACATTATACCTGCCCAGAGCTTTTGCCATTCTCTAATCTGATTACGCAGCCCTGTTGTGTCAATCTCATTGAAACGCTTTCTATTAAACCAGTAAAGCTCAAAATCAAAAGGACCCAGTGTATTAAGTGCAGATCTTGAAACCTCTGAATAGTAATCCTTTGTTAAGCTTCTTATGTCAGGAAGCTCTGAAACTATTTGCTTATCTTCATTCTCATATTTCATATGAATTTCTAGCCTAGGACTTCCCTGCCTTATCAGATACTTACCCTTGCAGACTGCGTGGGCATGATCAAAAAGTACCTCTTCGATTCTTGGTATTTCTATTCGATCGCCATTAAAATTAATGGCCACTCTATATCGTCGCTTCGTCCGCGAAAAAGGGTCTGACAATCTTGCGAATTGGGTCTGAGCAACATCTCTAATTCTGGCTGGGGACCAGTTGCCTTGAATTCCTGATATATATAAATTTGTGCCGTGATATTCGGGATTTTTCTTAACAGGACCTTCGTATGGCTCAACAGCAATATCCTCTGCCATCATCTCAGGATCTTCAGAGAACTTATCCCAATCGATGTCAAGCATGTTTAAATGCGAATCATCAGCCTTGGCGGTTTGTACTCGAAGGCAGGAGCCAAGTCGCATTGCTGAGAGACGGCCAACTCCTTTTTCCCCAAGATAGGGTGCCTTAACGTCGGCACCTTTTTTTGCATCAGATATTGCGAGATCTATATACCTCTTCCTGCTAGGAGTTCCGATTACAAGGAATGCCTCATCTAGGTCCTTAAGGGACATTCCGCAGCCTGTGTCTCTAAATTCAATCCAGTTAGTACCAAAGTATGCTTCTCTAAAAGATTTCCGAAAAGAATCCAGATCATTTGCAGAAGTGATTAGATTAATATATTTCAAGCGCGGGGCTTGAAGTGAACCAGGAAGGATAATTTCCTTTGCCTCTTTTTTAAGTAGTTCTAGATCTTCCTCACAGAATTCTCCAGCATTGGCAAACTCCTCAATTCTCGATTGCAATTGCATATAGTCACTATGGCTTATCGTAATAACAAAATCTATTTCCACTCCATCCTTAGATTGGGCATCAATAGAATTCTTTATGAGTTCGTAGACAGCTACTGCATCAGAGCTTATCAGCTCGCCTCCTAACTCTAAGATAGTCCGTGCTGCAAATTTAAAAGCCATAACAATCCCTGTATTGTTAATTATGAAGTGTGCTATTGATTGTCAATTATTCTAATAGTTATTTTAATATTCTCAATTAAAAACCTGACGAAGCTTATTGACAAGCAAATCCACTTCGTCTGCGGTGTTCTCATACGACGCAGAGAATCTGAGCAAAGTAGACGCCTCTTCATAAGAATACTTCATCAACAGAGCCGTCTTTGCTGGCTCAATACTCTTGGCTGAACACGAAGACCCCGTGCTTAGGACGATTCCTTCTGTGGCCAATAAATAAACAAGGTCATCCGCGTCAGCCTCAGGTATTCCAAAGTAACTAGTATTTGGAAGTCTTTGAGTTTGTGAACCGAGAATATTAACATTGGGAAATATGGATGACATCTGCTCCTCAAAACGATCTCTTACCGCACAAATTGACTCAGAGAGGTTCATCTGGAGAAATTCCCATGATTTATTAGCAGCTACAGAGATTCCAACAATTGCAGGAATATTTAAAGTACCTGAACGAAGATTATTCTGCTGCCCTCCTCCACGGATCAATGGCTGGATTTGTGTACCTTCTCGAATTATCAATCCGCCTATCCCCTTGGGGCCGTGGAATTTATGGCCTGAGAACGATATTAGGTCCACATCGCACAACTCGCCTTTGAAAGAAACAGGCACCTTGCCAATTGCCTGCGTAGCATCCGTATGTATTAGGCATTGCGGACAGCGTTCCCGGAGTAGAGAAGCTGCCTCTTGTAAAGGCTGAAGGACGCCAGTTTCGTTATGCGCAAACATCAGTGAAGCAAAGCAGAGATCAGAGTCAATAATGCCGGCAAGTTTATCCAAATCTATAGTACCATTCCTAGTCACGGGCACTAATCGCACTTCCATGCCTTGCTTCTGAAGGCTTTCAAGAGGTTCGCTGATGGAAGGGTGCTCTATCTGCGAGCTCAGAACCCATCCGCGGCCCATGGCTCTTCGTGCACCTTCTGCCACCGCCCAAGTATTTGACTCAGTAGCACCTGATGTAAAAACGACCTCATCATCAGGAGCCGCTCCGATCAACATGCGGATTGCAGCCTTCGCTGTCTCAACAACCTCCTCTAAGCCGTCAATTTGTCCGTATGCTGAAGAAGCATTCCAGAAGCGAGACGTCATGAACTTGGTCATGACTTCCACCACTTCAGGATAAGGTTTAGTAGTAGCGTTGTTGTCTAAATAGATCACGGACAAGGAAGCTCCTCCGAAGGACGCAGTCCATGAATTTGTCGCAACAGTTGAACAATCCTTGGCACTTCGGACATATCTAGATATGGAACTTGAACGAAAACTGGATGAGGTGTGTCTCCAGTCTTAACAAGCATGTGCCCTTGGCCGAGGAGCTTTTCTGCTCCGGCATTTCTTTCCCCCATTGAGACCTCGGAGGTACCAGGGCTATCGACCTTTAAGATGAGCCGGTTTCCAAGCTGGGAGCGCAATTGCATCGGCATAACTGTGTTGTCTGGGCGTTGAGCGGCGAAGATAAGAAAGATTCCGGCAGCACGCGCCTTGATGCTAAGTCTGCCGACAAGGTCGGGCACGCATTCTGCGTATTCCTTAGTTTGCATCCAATCGGCGAATTCGTCGTGGATCACCCATAAAGCCGGAAGAAGTTTTCCAGAAGCTTTACGGTACCCACGATAGTCCTTAACTTTGGCTTCTTTGAATAGCTGGTATCGACGGTCCATTTCGCCGACAAGCTCCTCTAGAATGACAATAGCGGCTGTAGGGTCATCAATAATCGTCTTTGATCCCGCTAAGACGTGTGGCAGCAAATCCAGGGGTCGGTAATCGACCCCAAACTTT
The DNA here is from genome assembly GCA_028683595.1 of Geobacteraceae bacterium. Lineage (GTDB taxonomy): Bacteria > Desulfobacterota > Desulfuromonadia > Geobacterales > Geobacteraceae > RPRC01. Next base: position 26,332 of record JAQUHM010000008.1, read on the forward strand.
GCGTCGATGAGGTGGATGTGAGCCTCATCCGGTGATTTCGTCAACGCTATAAATAGGATGAGATTCTGGATGAGGATTGACTTTCCACTACCGGTTATACCTGCCACCAGTGTGTGCGGCTGTTTGAGAGGATCGAGGAACATAGGGCAACCATCTTCTTCTCTGATACCGACAAACAACTGCTCTCCGCTCTTTACATCAGAAGACCCCTTAAAAAGCTCAACTAGGACTTGAGCGTAATTGAGTATTTGGCGATCAGGCCTTGCAACAGAGATCGAAACCCGACCGGATTCTGGTCTGACACTAAGGATATGAATGCCGCTTGATGTGAAGATTTCCTCTGCCTTGGCCTCGACCGCCTGGACCGTCATGTCCTTTGAACCCTGTAGCTTAATGATAGCAGCATTGGGGGTCAGAATTGGATTGAAGTTTTCCGCCAGTTTAGCGGACAGCCCACGTGCGAGTAACGCGGAGCGCAAATCCGACGTCGTCTTTTCGAGCCAGTGCTGTCCCTCTTCGATCGAAGCGGTAGCCTTGGCAGCACATTGAACAAGGTATTCAATAAGCCCATTCTGTAGATCAGCTTTATGCGGAACAGCGTCATACGTCTGTACCTCTCCTGATTCTGACTCAGGGGCTCGGTCTTGAGGATTTGTCGGATGCTCGCGGATTTCAAGTTGGTTGGCAACTACCGTATTCTGAGGATGTATCTCAACAGGGCTTTTAGGCGGCATTGCAGGTTGATCACCGCAGGAGCTTTCCTCTATTGTAACATCATTACTTGTAACATCTGTTTCAGGACAAAGCTTTCGCACCAGACTTGCGTTGAAGCCGGGGTGCCCAAGTTGGGTCCGCATCAGGCGGGTCTTATCGTAATTATCCTCGTTCATTTGGAGAAGCACCGAGCGTGTCAAGTCCGGTCCAAAAATTTCCTGTAGGGCTTGAACCTTCGTTTTCCCCTTTTGAGTTTCGATTCCTTTGCAGACGGAAACAGGAGTTTCCAGGTCTATCGGTAAATGGACGAATACATGGGAATAGCCCCAAACGCTGAACGTACATTCACGGTTTCGAACCAAAGAACGCCATTTCTCTGGGTCGAAAGCGCTGGCTTCTCCGCAGCCGTGGATACCCGTAGTGCGTGAAAGAATCATATCGGAAATACGAGCCAGCCAAACCTGCTGGTCATAGGGACTTGGATCGGGAACGAGCGCTTCCGAAATCTGGACTAAAGTGTCGGTGAGGTGCTTCTCGGAAGTCCTAGCTGCTGCAGACATTCCTTCATAATTGACGAACTTAGCCTCTGTAACAATTATATCTAAGTGTGGAGTCCCATCTGGCTTCCACGTTGGAGCTAAAACAAGCAGGTCCGCAATATTGGTTCCCTCCTTTTTCCCAAGCCAATGACTGAAGTCATCAAGGAAACACCAAGCGGCAGTCCGTTCGTTGCCGAGTTCGGACTGGACAAGGTATCGTGAAAGTACCATGCCGAATAGTTCACTCGTATTATTCGCACGTCTTGCTGCTTTCAGTACGAGACCACCGGAGATGCCGTTAGCGTCATCCATAAGG
>JAQUHM010000207.1 GCA_028683595.1 Geobacteraceae bacterium
AGTTGGCTGAAGCGAAACTGGACGAGGCCAAGGCACATCGTTTTCCGCAGATCGAGTTACTCGGGCTCATGGGACCTGTTTCCCAGGCACGAGGCAACCAGGTCTATTCTCAGGATCGCATCGATCATCTTCACGGCGTCACGATCTTTGCCCGTGGAGATGCAACAGTCGTTCAACCGCTCTACACCTTCGGGAAAATCAGCGAGCGGATGACTGCGGCCAGCCATGGCATCGAGGTGGATCGGGCAAAAAAAGTGCAGAAAGAGAACGAGATTACCCTCAAGGTGAAGGAATACTACTACGGTCTCCTGCTGGCCCGGGAACTCAAGGCGCTTGTTTCGGAGGTCGGGGAGTCACTGGACAAGGCTCGGGGCAAGGCCCGGAAGCTTCTAGATAAGGGCTCGTCGAATGTCGATGCACTTGATATCTACAAGCTTGACGCTTTTTCCGGAGAGGTTCGCAAGTATACCCTGGAGGCCATAAAGGGTGAATCGTTGGCTCTCGCGGCCCTCCGTGTCGAGATGGGAATTCCTTCCGATACGGAGTTCGATATCGCTACGGAACGTCTCACTCCGGATGAGGACCAGACAGGGAAAGCCCTTTCAGACTACCTGGAAGCAGCAAAGCTCAAACGGCCAGAGTACAAACAGCTGAAGGAAGGCCTTCAGGCTCGTGCCGCACTAGTGAAGGCGGCACGAGCGGACTACTATCCTGACCTATTCCTGGGAGGGTATCTGTCTGGAGCCTGGTCACCTGATCGAGACCGGGTAACCAATCCCTGGGTTCCTGATGAATTCAATCATCTCTGGGCCGGGATTGCTCTGGGGGTCAAGTGGAAAATCGATTTCGGGATAACTGCGGCCAAGGTTGCTCAGGAACAGGCCCAGTATAACAGATTGGTCAGCACCAATGAATACGCGAATGCAAATATCCCCCTGCAGATACGGAAGGCGTATCTTGATCGCATGGAGGCCGAAAAGAGCATTGCCGCAACCCGGGACGCATACAGCAACGCCAAGAAATGGGAGGTTGCTGCGCTTGCCAATTTTGACATAGGGATTGGACCGGCAAAAGAGATTTTCGACTCCCTGCAAAGTTACGCAACGATGCGATCCGACTATTTCAGATCCATCTACAACTATAAAATGTCCTTGGCCAACCTGGACTATGCAGTGGGGGAAGCCCCGCTGGATAAGTAAAATTTCAAGGGAGATCCCGAATCATGAAACACTACCTTACTGTCAGCCTGATGTTGATGCTTGCTGTCGTTTTCGGCTCTGCTTCTGCCTGGGCTTCGGTTACCGATGAGGTGAAACAAACCGTCGACCAGGTAGTTTCGATTATCTCTGACGCCAATCTCAAGAAGCCCCAGAATGAAGCAAAAAGGCGAGCAGCGCTGAAAAGCACCATCAGCCGGATCTTTGATTATGGTGAGATGGCGAAGCGTTCGCTGGGAGTGCATTGGAAAGAGATAGACAGTGCGAAGCAGAAGGAGTTTGTGAGCCTCTTTGCCACTCTTCTGGAGAACTCCTACGCTAACAAAATTGAGTCCTATCACAATGAAAAGATTCTCTACGGTAAGGAAACCGTAGATGGCGACTATGCACAGGTTAATTCCAAGGTTGTCATTGCAAAACGGGATGAATATTCTCTCGATTATCGGCTTCTGAAGGAGGGAAGTCGCTGGATGGTCTACGATGTGGTCATCGAAGGGGTGAGCCTGGTGTCCAATTACCGTTCCCAGTTTAACAAGATCATACTCAATCAGGGGTATGGTGAACTGGTAAAGAAGCTCAAGTCTAAGAGTGAAGAAATAGCTGCTCCGTAACAGCCCGTATTTATTAGATGTGGCGGTGGATTGACTTGGGAAGGGTGGAATAACCGTTATGCGGTTATCCGCCCTTTCCTGTTTCTCCGATCAAAGCGTTCCTTTCTGGTGCCAGGTGGAGGCGCAGTGGGCTTCAGTACCGACGCCCCTTTTTTTCGGGCCTTTCGTTCGGGAATCTGATACTATTAAGCACCATCAACGTTACAAGTGTCATAGCATCTCTTTGCTGAGGTATACCATAGTGTCTGGAGGTCGAATGAGAAGATTGTGGCTTGTTGTTCCCTTGCTTGGGCTTACCGGATGTTCCGTCTTTACCGAAAATGCACCTTTCCCCCTGAAAGAGACAAACCAGTCGGATGTCAAGGCTTGTCGCAAGGTGGCGAAACTACCCGGGCCGTCCGGTTACCGGATGTGGGGGCCGCCTGCTGCCCTTGGTTCCTTTAAATATGATGCTGCCAAGAAGGCAAAAGAAATGGGGGCGACTCATATTTACTGGGGAGAAGATGTTGAGGGTATCGAGGGAGGAATTGTCGGCTATGCTGTTGACTGCACCGGAGTGCCGGTGGGCAGGGACGAGAACGGTATCTCAGAGTAATGTTACTTCTATTCAGACATAAAGGAAGAGCGGCTCTACCGGTAGAGCCGCTCTTCCTTTATGCTTATGAACCTTTCAGCTCTGAAGTGCAGTGAGGGCAGCGTGTGGCTTTCAACGGTATGGTGGAGAGGCAGAATGGGCACTCTTTTGACTCGGGTGCTGCAGGTGCTGCTTCCGGCGCCCTCTTCATGCGGTTGATCTGACGTATCATGAGGAATACGGCAAGGGCCACGATAATGAAGTCGAGAATGGTGTTGAAAAAGAGGCCGTAGTTGATGGTTGCCGCTCCCGCTTTTTTGGCGGCGTCCAAGGTGAGGAAGTTATTGCCTGACAGGTCGATGAACAGGTTCGAAAAGTCAACCTTTCCGAGAATCAGTCCGATGGGCGGCATCAGGATATCGTTGACGAAAGAAGAAACGATTTTCCCGAAGGCGACTCCAATGATGATACCTACAGCCATATCGACAACGTTCCCTCGCATTACAAATTCTTTAAATTCTCTCAGCATGTCTACTCCTCCCAGGATAGTATGATATGGGCTTTGCCCTGAATATGTTCTCTTATGTCGTTCCAGGAAAAGTACTGGATGGCACTTTTGTTCTAAACAAATCGAAAAAACAGGATGATGTGATTCAGTCTACTATAGCAAGCGTTGCTGTCAAAGAGTGGCTGAATTTCTTGGAGGGTGCATTTCTTTTTTCCAGGATTTTCCGAAGGTGTTACAATGAATAACTTTTGTGTTGCATTCTGTCGGTCAGGAATACATCATTTTTCGCGTCATTCCGCCATCTGCTATAAGATTTGATCCGGTCAAAAAGGAAGCCTCGGTCGACACCAGATAAAGGACGAGAGAAGAAATATCCTCCGGTGTCCCTACCCTGCCTGCGGGATGCTGCAGATGATCTTCTGCTGATAGGGCAGGGGTAATTCTCCGGCTTTTTTTCTTCCATAAACCGGTCTCGATCCATCCCGGGCTGATGCAGTTGACTCGTATGCCGGAGCCCAGGCTCACCGCCAGTGCGTGGGTGAGGGCTACAACTCCGCCCTTCGATGCTGAATAGGCTTCAGTACAGGCTTCCGACATGAAGGCCCGGGTGGAGGCTATGTTGATGATGCACCCTCCAACTCTTTGCAGGTGGGAGCAGGAGTGTTTCGCACAGAGAAATATCCCCGTGAGATTAGTCCCGAGGACCCTGTTCCATTCCTCGATGGTGAGTGTTGTCAGCGGCTTATTAATGGAGATTCCGGCGTTGTTGATCAGTGCGTCGATTCTGCCGAAAAGAAGGATTGTCTTCTCTACAAGACGTTCAACCTGTTTTTCTTCTGAAACATCTGTCTGGATGAAGGTAATGGTACCGAGAGTGTCGAACTCCCGAGCTGTTTCTTCACCGGCTTCCCTGTCTGTGTCGGCGATTACCGCAGTCCAGCCTTTTTCCAGGAATGCTTTTGTGATGGATTTCCCGATTCCCTGTGCACCGCCGGTGATAATTGCGATCCTATTGATTTGTGGCATGATGTCCCCCTCCGGAAATAACGTACTGCCAGTATGCATAGTGTAACCGATTTTTCGCCGAGTGCCCCGCGCGGTTTTTACCGCACGGGGCACTGTTGAAAGGAGTGCGAGTGCTTCCGGCAGAGCCGGAATCTCCAAAGAGCTTGACAGTCTTATCTGGTTTTCTGTATTTGTTACGCTATCATGTTTACTTCACTCTGTACCATTCCCAATCTGCTCAGTGGATTACGGCTTGTCAGTGTACCTGTCTTGCTGGTTCTTGCCGTGAGAGGTTGCGAGAAAGAATTCCTGGTTCTGCTCGTCTTTGCGCTCCTGACCGACCTTGCTGACGGATATCTTGCTCGCAGGCTTCATCAGGAATCAGAACTGGGAGCAAGGCTGGATAGCTGGGGTGACTTTGCCCTTTATATCACCACACCCTTGAGTGCCTGGTTGCTGTGGCCGCAGTTGATAGTCCGGGAAGCTCCTTTTGTGGCAGTAGTTCTTGTCAGTTTCGTCCTGCCGATTCTGATCGGCTTTATCAAGTACCATCGTCTTACCAGTTATCACACCTGGGGAGCCAAGCTGTCTGCGGTCCTTATGGGCTGTGCCACCCTGCTGCTCTTTGCAGGCGGCCCGGCACTTCCTTTTCACTTTTCGACACTCGTGCTGGTAATAACGCAGATAGAGGAAATTTCCATTACCGCGGTTCTTCCCACATGGCGATCTAACGTGCCTTCCCTTGTGCATGCTCTTCGCTTTGCCAGAGAGGGACGCCATGGCAACAAATGCTGAGCGGCTGTTGAGCATTACGTTGTGCTTCCAGCCGGAATAGTTGTAAATCCGTTACGGGGATGGGGGAGCACGGTTTTGTTGTGCCCTTTGTTGCCATGTAGTAATCAGCATACGGGGAACTGGCAAAACATCTGTCATCTTTGAGTGACGCTATCGGGGATACATGGTTTTGAAGTCTGGATTCCCGATCACCCCTTCAGGAATGACAATTTTTATCTTGCTGGATAGGTACACCATATAAAGGATCTAATGATGAAAAAAGACAGTGATGACCGTAAACGATCCCATCTCAGGCTGGTGGTTAATAATCCTGACAAAAGAAAACCAGGTCAATTTGGTAGTGAAGATGATTTTATTACCCTTGAAAACCTGATTGCGCAAAGGGAGAGTCTGACACCACTTTTCTATCAGGACATGGAGCGTTTGAAGGGAAAAGCATATCAGGCACTAGAAAGGTTTCTTTCGGCTAGTGGTTGGCCGTACGGACTTGATCCGCAGCATGGGCAACCGCTGGTGCTTCCGGCTCTTGCGCTTTGTCCGAGCGCGCTGGCTTATGGGATGCTCCCCCAAGACGAACTACTGGTTTTCATTGCAGAGGATGCCGGAGGTGAGGGACTGTGCCTTTCGATGGAAATGATTATGCCATTCTACAGTGACGACGAAGCGGTCATGGAAGAGGCGCTTCTCTATTCTCCCGTGCTTCAGTACGGGAGCCTCTTTATTGAGGAAAACCACATGGATGGCCTTCTCGACCTGATATACCGGCTGGGTTTTCCTCTCTACCCCCCATTTCCTTCGGCACGAATTATGGAAAGGATCTTTTCTATCGTTGCTCGTGAGGTGGACGAAGCGCTCGGAGGGTTATCCGAATATCCCAGCACCTGAGATAGCTAGGGTGCTGCAACAGGCTGTTCGTAAGGCTTTCCGGGGGGTGTTTGCGTTCCAAGAACAAACTGCATGAAGTTTTCTTCACCATCAACAAATCGGAGAATCTTTACGCCCATCCCCGCTTTCTTGACCAGGTGAATCATATTAGGCGGAACTTTTTTCGACCACCTGACCATACCGATGAGATTGACTTTTCTTTCATCAGGGAGGATCAGCTCAATCGCTATTTGGGTTCCAGGCCGATAGAGGTTCGTTGTCTTGATGAACATTCCGTCATCGGTGACATCTTCGGTAAAGGCCATCCGCACCGGCTTACCCTGACCGAATCGCAACGAAAGTCTCCTGCGAACCCTTTTGATAATCCTTTTTTCCGCCATTGTCGTGCTCCTGACCGGTCAGTTCGTTGAAGAGTCGGGCCGTAATGCAACCGAAAAATCCGGCTTTTCTCTCATCATTTCCTTTGTTATGTGTGACAGTCCGCCAGCAGTTTCTGCTTCTGAGACGAATACGTCGCGGAAGGGTAGCACAATTCAGTAAAAAAAAGAACTCAAATTAAAGTGTTCTTATATTTTATTTGGTCCTTTCCTCGCCTACACTGGCCGGCAAACCCTCTCAAATAGGATTTTTCCAGATCCGGAGGATTTTATGAACAAACTCTTTTCACCGCTTACTTTAGGTTCTGTAACCTTTCGCAATCGGATATTCGTATCTCCCATGTGCCAGTATTCCTGCCGTGATGGTTTCCCGACTGACTGGCACCTGGTTCACCTGGGAAGCCGGGCAGTGGGAGGTGCAGGACTGGTGATGGTCGAGGCAACCGCGGTAACTCCCAACGGAAGGATAAGCCCGGATGACAGCGGGATCTGGAGCGATACCCATGGAGAGGCATTTCGTCCCATTGCCCGTTTTATTGCCGAGCAGGGAGCTGTTCCCGGTATTCAGCTCTCTCATGCCGGCAGGAAAGCTTCAACGGACAAGCCTTGGAAAGGTGGGGGCCCCCTGGCGACCGATCAGCGGGGCTGACAACCGGAGGCTCCGAGTGGTCTTCCCTTTGCAGAAGGATATCCAGTGCCAAAAGAGTTGCTCCTATCCGCACTGGATGTGTTGGGAGAACAGTTCGGTTCGGCTGTACGGCG
>JAQUHM010000208.1 GCA_028683595.1 Geobacteraceae bacterium
TGATATGGGTATGAAAAAAAATGATCCTTCCCGCCGTCACCTCGAGCAGATACTCTCGGCCGCCGACCGGGCTACGAGCCTGACCCAAGGGCTCCTCACCTTCAGCCGGAAGCAAATTCTCAACCCACACCCTGCGAACCTGAACACGATTGTGCGCAGGATCGAAAAGATGCTGAACCGCCTGCTCACCGAAGATATCGAACTTCGCCTGTCACTTTCCGACCAGGAACCCAATGTCATTGTGGATACGGGACAAATCGACCAGGTCCTGCTCAATCTTGCCACCAATGCGCGCGATGCAATGCCGAATGGCGGCTTACTGACCATCAAAACGGAAGAAGCCCCCCCCCCTGAAGAGATTCTCGCTGACATCACCATTTCTCTTCCCACGACGCGGTATGCTCTGCTTACGGTTACCGACTCGGGAAGCGGAATGGATAAGGAAACCCGGGAAAAGATTTTCGAGCCGTTTTTTACGACCAAAGATGTGGGAAAAGGGACCGGGCTCGGGCTCTCCATGGTCTACGGCATCGTCAAGCAGCATAACGGCTACATACTTGTAAACAGCGAGCCGGGAAAAGGAACCTCGTTTCTGATTTATCTCCCCTTGACCCCGAAGGACAACTTTCCTCCCGTTGAATCGGATCTCCCCCCCCAGCCTGTGGCGGGATCGGAAACAATCCTCGTGGTTGAAGACAACCCGGAGGTATTGAATCTCAATCGCACGATCCTGGAAACCTTCGGCTACGGCATTATCGAGGCAGTTAACGGTGAAGACGCCGTCGAGCTGTTCAGCAGGCATCAGCATGAGATAGATCTGATTGTCATGGATGTGGTTATGCCCAAAATGAACGGCAAGCAGGCCTACATGGAAATCGCAAAGATCTGCCCTGACGCAAAAGTTCTCTTTATGAGCGGCTACACAGCAGATATCGTCCTGGAAAAAGGAATTTCGGCGGATGACTTCAACATCATGCACAAACCGGTGACACCAATGGAACTACTGCGAAAGATTCGTGATATTTTGGACTCGTGATCATAAAGACGGAAGGGAAACAACTATCTCTAAAAAACCTCGCTTCGTCTTCATCAATTTTATTTCGGCGTCAGGTTGAATACATCTTAACCTCGAATTATCTGTATCCCTTGCCAAGGCCCTCCCGTGAAGCTCACTGCCATATATAATCTGAAATCATGTGCGATTATCCTTTTCGGCTGCGCTGATATTCTACGACACGTCAAGGCTTTTACTCTTATCTGGATCACAAAATGTTGCTTGAGCTTCTACCCTCCAAAACCACAATTTGAGCAACGAAAATTGCGAAGCATCTGGGATAGCAGCAAGATACAACTTCAATCGCATAAGAACATCCCTTTCGATGGCACTTTTCTTGCTAAACTTACCACCTTGCGGGCTATGATTCCCTGCAATCCCCTTTTCAGAAATGGCGAGAAGTTAAACAAGGCTTTATCCTGAAGAACCCTTTGAGCAGTTTGACAGGTTCACCTGAGCCTGTTAGTACAGATTTTCGATTAGATAACTTCGGCATTGAAGCAATTCCGATCTGCCTGGTCGGCCACTCAAATACTTTGAAACATCCCACCACAAGTACCATGATATTATGAAGCTTCTCACACACAAAAGATCCACAACATTTTTTTGGTAAAGTGTTTGTATCAGAGACAGAAGCTTACAATGAAACCAGGAGAAAACCTATGCTGATTCCGGTAATATATTTAGATGGTGCGCACGACATGATCGAATCCCAGTCGTTGAGCAGGCTGCTCCGTAAAGGCACTATTAAATCATTCATGCGTTCAAGTGGATGGGTACATGTTGGAAAAGACAGTATCCGCAGATTTGATTATAATCAGCGAGAACTGATGGCCAAAGATCTTCCTCACAATGATCATCAGCTGCTAGAGCAAAACTTTCCTCAGTAAAAAACATTATTCTTGGGCAATAACACTCTGCATTGCATGGTAGATTGATATGGAGTTATTCCTTCCGGAAATTCGGCCTTAGCCTCTACTTTTCAGCACCAAAACTATTCACAAGAATACAATTTTACAACCTGTACGGTGTAAAATAATTCAACACAATCTTGTCGAATTATTTTACAAAAACATGCAACTTTGATCTCTCTGAGATTAAATATTGCAAATAGTTTTGATATCTTTACGTATTTTGCACACCAAATCATTTGGCTTACGAATTGCACAGAGATACACACAACTTCCAGAGTTTTCTGAACGTATGGTTCAAAATTGTCATTCCAGAGGGTGTAACCAGGAATCCAGACAACAAAACCAGGGGTTGCCCACAGAGTCGTCCGTGGAAGATAGTAGTATTTATCAACGATTTAGATTATGCCAAATAGATTACTACCTCTCTTGCATTACAAGGAGAAACGTCATGAAATTTTTTTCTATCGTCCTGTCCATTGCTGTTTTTCTATCGCTGGTCCCGGCAGACGCAGGAGCCTACACCATTGAAGACAATTACTGGGGAGGAACGCCAACCCACAACTGGTCTTCCCGTGATGTAATTGGTGATGATGATTATTACGACATCTCGAAAATGGAAGTCAGTATTTCAGGAAACATCATGACGGTTGAAGTCTACAGTAGCTTTTTCGATAAAATCGGATCTTCGAAAATTTTGAATGACAAAACGAATATGGGAGACCTGTTCATCAGCACCAGCGGCTGGAATCCCGTCGGAACTGAAGCCAACCACTACCAAACCGACACCATGACTACTACCGGAACAACATGGGATTATGTTGTAACACTAGACAACCACGGCCAGACAGCAGGAGACGGCTATGCAACAAGCGGCATCTTATCTCTCTACAAAATACAAGGCAGCGGCTCGATAGAAGCATCCGGACTGAATGGACTTGACCCTGGTAACTGGGTATACCGCGATGGGCAGCTCTACCGGTTCGACCCGGACACAGGCAGCAATGCCTTGAATGAAGGAACATGGGCTATCACCGACATCTCTGGCACCATCTATGCTAAACTGACCTTCACGTTCGACATCTCAGACCTGCTTGCCCAGGACACGAGCCAGGAATGGGGTTTCCACTGGGCCATGAGTTGCGGCAATGACGTCATTGAAGGAGAGGCCCCGATCCCCAACCCCGAGCCATCAACCTTTCTCCTGACCGGGCTCGGCATTCTTGGCGCGGCGTATCTGAGGCGCAAACGAAAGCAATAAAGGAAGATAAGCATACAAAAAAAGGGGATGTTCTCCATACGAGCATCCCCTTTTTTTGCGATTCGGCCGCGGGATAGTAACGAGAAAAATAAAGAAGACAGAAACCTGAATAATCACTCTGTAACGCGGGGCTCAGAAATCTCCAGACGTTTTTTGTGTTTCTTCACGGTCTGGTTCAAAAGGGAGATGATCTCTGTTGCCGCTTTGACAATATGGCGGGGATCAAAGCCCGCGTTGGTCATTTCCCGGTAAAAAGTTTTAGCCACGATTTTAACCAGTTTTTCCGGATCCTGACAAAAGGGCGCAACGGTGCTGCCTACGAGAGCCTTCGCCTCTTGGGCCAGAGAATACTGTAGAAATCTCGAGTGGAGGATCTTTTGCGTCTCGATGACCTGAATTGACTTCCCGACCAGCAACGAGACAAATACAGCGCTGTTCAGGTCTCCGGCGTCCAGGTTCCGGTCGTTTTTAGGGTTGCTGAAGTTCATAATACCAATTACCTTGCCCGCAATACCGATGGGTACCGAAATGAAACTTCTATTTGACTGGTCAGGGCGTCGGGCAAAAGGGAGAAAGCTTGACTGGGTGATATCCTCTACCAGAAGAGGTTCACCCCTCGCAGCAACCTGACCAGCGATACCCTCATTCACTTTAGCCGCCTCTCTACTGGCACTATCGGGCAATGGTCCGAATTTTGAAAAAACACGCAGCCTGAACTCTCCCTCCCCATTTTCTCCCTGGAACAGCATGATGGAGCAGTTCTGAACCTCAAGAATTCCTGCAGACATGGCCGACAAATCATTCAGGCATTCATCAAGGCTGGTCTGCTGTTCAAGAAAAGTGGACAACCCAACAAGCTTAAGTAGAGAGTCATGATATGATTTCATTTCTTCACCTCGCAGAGGCAGAATGTTTCCAGAGACTTCACAGGAAATATCGTCACAACATCAATTGCATGTTCACATAAAGAAAGGGGGGGCTGAATTACTTCGCCCCCCCCTTTTCAAACGACAAGCTTAAGCATTCTTACGCTTTGGATCTTTTCCTGCCAAAGAATGCCAGCCCAAGCATACCACCACCAAGCAGCATAATCGTTCCCGGTTCAGGCACTGAGGTAAGGTCACCGCTTAAGGACAGATTATCTGTATCCGTGATATACGTCATTCTTGAATCAGAAGCAAATCCTCCATCGTTGGTGAACTGGACCGTCAGGAAGCGGAACAGGTCGCCAACAGGAGTAGATCCTGAAAGGGCCACCAAGTCACTATACATTGCGTTGATAGCAAGATCATCCGGAGCTGATTGAACATCGAAGTCCCATCCACGAGCTGAGCCGTCGGTTCCGAATGCATCATTAAACGTACGGTCGAAAACGGTATCGCCGGCACCGGCATCGATAGTGAAAGCTAAAATTCCATTACCTGTCCCATTAACAAATGTCCATATACCGCCAAAAGTGTCGCCAGTTTCGGTTAAAGACCAATTTGTACCGCTGGCTGCACCAACTAATGCGCCGGTACCAGCCCAAATCGCCTGCTCTGAAGACTGGTCGGAAAAATATACCGTGACCTTCATGCCATCCATCATGGCACCGTCTGTACTGAAACCGGTAAGTGCAGTTGTTGAGTACGTTGTGCCGTTATTCTGGTTAACAGACACAGTGTAAGCAAACGCTGGAAACGTCATGAAAAGTACTCCAAGAATACACATGAGCGACCTTACAATTGTTTTTTTCATTTTCGCCTCCTAAATTTCTCATTCTTCAAATATCCGCCAGGAAATTTCTCCTGCGTCATCCTTCTTGTTGTCATTATGCACTCACTGTGCCAAACAATATCTCATTGAATTTACAGCTATTTTGTCTACAATATACACCCACAGAAAACTATTTATTAAAACTGTAAGAAAACTCGACACACTTGCAAACCAGCATATACGATGCGAATAACATATTCAGTTTCCATCCGGAAACCTCGGATGTAAAATTATTAGTTTTCAATTCGGAAACGAGGTTTTTTTGTCCTGGCAAGGAAATCTAGGGGTTGCGCGGAGGCGCCGCACAAGCAAGACCGCGGATTGACACAACCAAGGCGCAAAAAAGAACCGTTTCCGGATAAAACTATTTAGAAACCATACAATACTGGGTGTCACCCCCTATAGGCGGCCTATCGGCAACTTCAAAGTTTAATGTACTCAATAAATACGCCCCCCCCTATTGAATGTCATTTCGCCATAAGGTGAATATCTTGTTTTTACAAACAGTTTAAAGGTCCTTTACTCTAAGTCGGGATAAAATTAAAAGTTTTATTTGTGTAACCATCAAAATTCCCAAGTAATGATTCCCTACATCCACTTTCCTTGCCTGCTACGCCTGCTTATTTCGTAGGTTTTCATTGCAAAACACTTAATATGTGTCTACTATTTATCACCATGTTTTATGTCGCACTGCGAATACTCTTATATGACAAGATACGGTCGCTAATAACTCTGCTCGGTGTTGTATTCGCGGTCAGCCTGATATTCGCACAGGCCGGAATATACCTCGGCCTGATGGAAACCTCGTCCGTCATCATCGACCACACCCCCGGAGATATCTGGGTAACGTCAAAGAACAGTAAGAACTTCGATTTTTCCCAACCATTTCCTGACCCAATCTATTACCAGGTCCTTTCAGATCCCGACATCCAATGGGCCGAAAAACTGATTGTTGCATGGGGGGTAATCCGGCAAAAAGAAGGCGGTACGGAACAGGTCGAAATCGTCGGATTCAACCCGGATACCGGTGTCGGAGGTCCGTGGGACATGATTGAGGGTAATGCCCGAAACGTAAAAAACGGTAATTTCGCCATTGTTGATGAGTCGGCACGGAAAAGGCTGGGAAACCTGCAGATTGGCGATTACCGGGATGTCCTTTTCCACCGACTCCAAATTGTCGGTATTTCCAGCGGCGTCAAATCATTCACTACTGCTCCCATCATTTTCACCTCCTTCAACCTTGCGCAGAACCTGGTAACCTATATAGGCTCCGACAGCACCGTCTTTGTCGTCGCAAAAGTGGCTCCCGGCAAATCCGTAGATCAGGTTATCGAAAGATTAAAAAACAGACTGAAGGGCGTCGACATCTTCGACAAGAAAACTTTCAGCGCAAAAACCCGCCTCTACTGGACAATGGAGACCGGCGTCGGTTTCTCCTTCCTGCTGACAATCGTTATCAGCTTCCTGGTCGGAATGCTGATAGTTGGTCAGACAATCTATAACTCCACGGTTGAACACATCAAAGAGTTCGGAACGCTCAAGGCGCTTGGCGCCAGCAACGGTGATATATACAAGATTATCCTTTCACAAGCGTTCATCAATGCCTTTGCCGGATATCTCATCAGCCTCTGCATTACAATTATTTCTGTTAAAATTTATGAAATGAACTATATGGTCATGGCTGTAAATGCATGGCTGAACATCTTAGTACTGGGACTTACGCTCATCATGTGTTTT
>JAQUHM010000209.1 GCA_028683595.1 Geobacteraceae bacterium
GGCTGGCACGCCATGTGTCAGTTGAAGTCTTTTGTTTTGGGCGAAGGCTGTCCGCCGAAGCTGCCGTAGTTGACGTAGGCGCTTTGCGAAGGAGGACCTGTTATTACCACCAATTCTATGTCTAGTCCCTCCTACGTTAAAACTACGCCAGTGTCAGTTGAAGCCTTTTGTTTTGGGCGAAGGCTGTCCGCCGACGAAGTTTACCGACGAAGTTCGCCGAAGCCCTGGCGAAGGAGAAAGCCCTGGCGAAGGCGGAAGCCTTGTTTGTTTCTGTCCACCGACAAAGTCCACCATTACATCCACCAAAAATCAAAAAATCACTTCCAAAATCCACCCCACCAAGGTATAAGACAACATAAATTAAAACTAATCTTAGCGGGTGGAAAAATGAAATACGTCTACCTTATCCGCAGCAAACAATCTCCTGCCCAAACCTACGTGGGACTGACGCACGATGTTCAAAAACGTCTTGCAGCCCATAATTCCGGGCATTCATCTCACACATCAAAATATGCACCTTGGGAGCTTGTGGCCTTTTTCGGTTTTGCCGAGCGAGCAAAAGCTGCTGCTTTTGAGGAATACCTCAAGTCGGGATCGGGACGGGCATTTGCCAGTAAGCGATTATGGTAGTAATTTTTGCAGTAATCATAGAATAAGTGCAACTAAAAATAGTTGCACTTATTGTGTTCACTTGATACTATTTTGCAGAGAGGATGAGGATGAGTAAACGTGAAAAACTGGTTCAGCGTTTTCTTGCCCTGCCGAGAGACTTCACCTGGCAGGATCTCGTTACCATGTTGGAGGGTTTTGGCTACAAACTGTCCGCAGGAGGAAAATCGGGTGGTTCCAGAGTCAAATTCCTTCACGACGAATACCCGCCAATTATTCTGCATAAGCCCCACCCGACGCCTGTCTTGAAAAGGTATCAGATGGAGCAAATCATGGCAGTACTCAAGGGAGAAGGTTTGGTATGAAGGACATGATGAAATATAAGAAATATTTCGGTTCAGTGCATTACAGCGATGAGGACCGGGTGTTTTACGGAAAAATTGAGTTTGTGCGCGCTCTGGTCAGCTACGAAGGGACGGATGTCGAATCTCTGCGTCGAGCTTTTGAGGAGGCGGTTGATGATTATCTGGATACGTGTAAAGGGCAGGGCAGCGAGCCTGAGAAGCCTTTCAAGGGCACCTTCAATGTTCGGATCGGACCTGAACTCCATCTGCGGGTAGCCTTGGCTGCGGCTCAACATGGTGTGTCTCTGAATAGTTTTATAGCTGATGTGCTGAAACGAGAAACAGAAGTGCCGCAGGTTGGCAAGGATCCGGGTGTGAAAACCGGGAAACGCACGAAAAAAGAATTGGCCGCATAGCCTGATTTCACCATGATTTCCTCACATTCGTATGATTGTCTGGATATCGCATCACAATTTTCAATCTCCTTTCCAAGCAGCTTCGCTTTCACCTTCTTCTCCCGAAACATTCGCACCTGAAACTCACTTGTTTGCCAAAAAGACGGACGCTTTCCTGTCTAACCATGTTTTTCTGGTATCCTTTGGTATAAGAAAATAGGGACATTTCCCTGTTTTCTTGAATAGATTGGGAAGTTTTCCTATTTAATTCTTGACGGAGAAGAACATGGTTTCCCCTGAGTAATTCCGAAACAATCGGGTCTGGAGGATTACTTGCTATGGAAGATAAACGAGCAATAAGGAAACTATCCATTACCACGGAAAGCGGCAGATATTTTCTGAC
This sequence comes from Geobacteraceae bacterium, assembly GCA_028683595.1. GTDB lineage: Bacteria > Desulfobacterota > Desulfuromonadia > Geobacterales > Geobacteraceae > RPRC01. The sequence continues at coordinate 1,752 of JAQUHM010000209.1, forward strand.
TGACCGGATCAGGGAGGAGGTAAATTTTCGAGCCACTCCGCAATCCCGCGGAGTTCGACCTCCACCAGTCCAGAAACCAGCACCACCAGGCAGCCTGGTAATTCAGTTACCGAACCAGGAAACGTGGTCAATCCCTTCGTGCAACCTGCAAAAAGCCATTGCCGACCGACAGAGCCATCGACGTTTCACAACAGAGCCGATTTCGCTTGATGAATTGGCTTTTCTCCTCTGGGCAACCCAGGGAGTTCGTTCCGTCCTCCACGAGGCGGCTGTCCTGCGAACGGTTCCTTCCGCAGGATGTCGCCACTCCTTAGAGACCTATCTTGCCGTTCTGAGGGTGGAAGGACTTGAGAGCGGTATCTACCGTTACCTCCCGCTTGATCACTCCATCGTGCACGTACGTGACATTGAAAACCTTCCGGAACACCTCACCGCCGCAACACACGGTCAAGCTTTTTCCGGACAATCAGCCGTAACCTTCATCTGGGCAGCCGTCCCAGAACGTACGGAATGGCGCTATGCGGAAGCCTCTTATAAGGTAATTGCCCTGGATGCAGGCCATGTCTGCCAAAATCTGTACCTGGCATGTGAAGCGATTGGGGCTGGCACCTGTGCCATAGCGGCCTACAATCAGACTCTGGTCGATGCATTGCTGGGGTTGGATGGTTATGAAGAATTCGGCATCTACATGGCTCCGGTGGGGAAGGTTGGTGAGGGGCCATGAAAGGGAAGTCATACGTGACTGGCAGACTTGTGCTGGTGGGCTTGCCCGGACGGGAACCATTCAGACCAGGGAGCAAGAGGGGTATGTGTTGAGGTGTAAGCCATAATTGGCCAGAATAAGTTCTTTGCATGGATAGGATGATTGGAACCTGGCCGTTGCGTCTTAATTGAAATATTTTTAATGGTATTAGGTTATTGCTTCTGGTATTAATGTACGGGGTTGTTAAAGCATGCCTGTCATTGTCGCCCCATCATGTTCTGGTAGCGTTTTGAAAAAAGGGGAATCGGAATGGGTCGTCTGACAAAATACAGCAGGATGAAAGCCGCATGGTCGGAAATATCTGACAGGTGGCTTTTCTTTTGTGTGTGTAAATGGAGATAGTTCAGATTTACTTTATTGCAAATCAATAAATTTCACAGGTGATATGAAGTGGATAAAACAATTCTGGAATTAACCGATAAAGTACGGGAATTTTGTGAAGCACGCGACTGGGACCAGCACCACGGACCAAAAGACCTCGCCATTGGCGTCATAACCGAGGCCTCGGAACTGCTGGAGCACTTCCGTTTTCTTTCGGAAGAGCAGGCGCTGGAATTATTCGAAGACAAGAAAAGTAAAGAGGATATCGAAGACGAACTTGCCGATGTCCTCTTTTTTTTGCTCCGCGAAGGCAATATCCGTATGGATGCGGTCCATCAGAACCTCGTGACAGCGGATAGAGAAAGTATATAGAACCAGCCCCTTAATCAAATGTTCATGCGGAACCGAAGAGCGGTGGTGAGGGAATAGATTTGCAAGAGATCTCTATCAACCATCGCCTTCAGCAGACGCAATATGTGCTTCGGGGAAACAAAGTACTCAGGTGAAACGAAGATGCGCAATTTTCCCAGTGTATCCCTTTGCTGCTCATTGCTTTTCTCACACTATTTGACATCTTTGGGTGCAACTACTATCATAAATATGTAAAAGTTTTTCAGTATGCTAAAACGAAGGGAGTGTGTTAGATGAGCGAGCGGAGTTTCCATTCAAACCGTAATTCGCAAGGTTCGGTTATTCCCTCATCACTAATAATCCTGAGCAACTTTTTTCAGGAAATACCAGACTTTATGTCCATTGTTGATACGGAGTACCGGATCGTTTTCAGCAACTGGAAAGGTGGTGTCGAGCCTGGCGACTCCGGAACGCTCACACAAGGTCGCCACTGCTATGAAGTCTACTATCCAGGGAGGACGATACCTTGCGACAATTGCCACCTAAGGGAGGTATTCAAGACAGGAAAACCGCTTATTACGGATAAAGTCCTTCCACGGACGGGACTAATCGAGATTCATGTGTTTCCGCTTTTCGATGATCATGGTAAGCTCGTTATGGTCGGCGAATACCATCGTAATATCAGCGATCAGCACCGTGCGGAAGTCGCTCTGCGCAAGGCGAACCGCATGCTCCAGGCAATCATTGATGCCTCGCCGCTGGCGATAGTTGCCGTGGACAATGAACTCAACGTTACTCTTTGGAATCCCGCGGCTGAAAAGATGTTCGGTTGGCAGAAAAAAGAGGTGCTCGCAAAGCCCTATCCGGCAGTCCTTCCAGAGCTTCAGGAGGAATTTCAAAATAACTTACGGCAGATGAGTGCAGGGGAGATCCGGCGCCAGATTGAGACCAGCAGAATGCATAAGGACGGTTCCTTTGTAGATGTGGCGCATTCATCAGCGCCCTTGCAGGACAGCACGGGAATCACCATTGGGTACGTAGCGGTAATGGCCGATATATCCTCGCGAAAAGCGGAGCAACAAGTCCTCAAAGAATCGGAAGCGAGTTACCGGACTATTTTTGATGCAGCCAATGACGCACACTTTGTTTTTGACGCCCAAGACGCTACTATCCTGGACGTAAACCTGAAAATGTGCGAGATGTACGGTTTCGATAATCGCGAAGAAGCGTTGAAGCACAACGTGGAAGAAATGATGGCAGGATATCCCCCCTATACCCTGAATGACTTGCTGCCACGGATCTGGAAGGCCAAGGACGTCAGATTGCAGACGTTCGAGTGGCTGGCCAAGCACACGTCAGGTCGTCTCTTCTGGATGGAAGTGGTCATGAAGGGAGTTGTCATCGGCGGCGAATACAAGGTGCTGGCGGTCGTACGGGATACTATGGAGCGTAAGGCCGCGGAAGAAGAAAATAGAAGGATGCAGGAAACGCTTCTGCAGGCAAACAAAATGGCCGCTGTTGGCACACTGGCTTCGGGCATTGCCCACGAGATCAACAATCCAAATAATTTTATCCTCTCCAATGCCCAATTCCTTTTGGACAACTGGTGCAATATCGACCGGATCCTGTCCATCTATGCCACAGAAAATGGGGAATTTTTTATCGGCAAGATGCCCTATTCTGAGGCCAGAGCCATCATCCCAGAAATGTTCGAAAGTATAACGGAAGGAGCACAACGCATAAAGGGCATAGTCACGGGTATGAAAGACTTTTCCCGCAAGGAAAAAGCAACTCTAGACCAAACGGTCGATGTCAACAAAGTCATCGAGGCTGCCGTATCCATGCTGCATAACCAGATCAAGAAACACACCGACTTCTTCAGTTGCAGCCTGGGACAGGATATCCCCCCGGTCAAGGGCAATTTCAGACAACTGGAGCAGATTGTCGTCAATCTAACCCTTAATGCACTTGAATCACTGCCGAGCAGAGATTGCGGGGTTTACATTGCGACAACGTACTCAAGGTTTCTCAGCAAGATCGTGATCAAGATTCAGGATGAGGGGGTCGGCATTACCGAAGAAGTGCAGAAGACTATCTTCGATCCTTTTTTTACCACTAAACTTGACTCTGGCGGAACCGGCCTAGGTCTTTCCATTTGTTTCAGCATCGTTAAAGAACATAACGGTATGATTTTGTGCGAGTCGAAACCGGGCGAGGGTACAACATTCCTCGTAAGAATTCCGGTCATCGAAAGTGAAAAAAGGAGATAACGGCATATGGCGAAGGAGTATTCTTCGGCTGTCCTGATAGTTGACGACGAAACGCATATTCTGAAAACCGCGGAATCGATGCTCCGATTTTCCGGTATCAAGGAGGTGAGGACCATCGATGACAGCCGCCAGGTCCTGCCACTCCTGAATCGAGAGAATATTAGTGTTATCGTCCTCGATCTTTTCATGCCCTTCATTTCCGGACGGGAATTGCTTAACCTCTTTAGCAGTGGCTATCCGGATATTCCCGTTATCGTAATGACCGCCGCCGACGAGGTGAATACGGCCGTCGACTGCATGAAAGCTGGCGCTTTCGACTACCTAGTAAAACCGGTGGAAAATGCGCGCCTGGTCTCCACCGTGAAAAGGGCGCTGGAGATGTGCAACCTGAAGAGCCAGGTATCGAAATTGCGGGAGCACCTGCTCACCAACCAGCTCTCAAATCCGGACGCCTTTGCCCACATAATTTCAGCCAGCCCTAAAATGTCCTCGATTTTCCAGTATTGCGAGGTTGTTGCCGCCTCCGGTCAACCGGTTATCGTCATAGGCGCGACGGGCGTGGGCAAGGAACTAGTGGCAAAAGCGATTCACAATGTGAGCGGATTGCGGGGGAAATTCGTTCCCGTCAATGTTGCCGGCCTTGATGACAACATGTTTTCCGATACCCTTTTCGGCCACAAAAAAGGTGCCTTTACCGGCGCTGACCAGGCCCGCTGCGGTTTAATTGCCCAGGCAGCCGGCGGGACTCTGTTCCTCGACGAAATCGGTGACTTAACGGAAATGTCCCAGGTGAAGCTTCTCCGCCTACTCCAAGAGCAGGAATATTATCAGGTGGGGTCGGACGTCCCCTTGGTGAGTGATGCCAGGATAATTGCAGCAACGAACAAGGACCTGCGGGATCTGACCGAAGCAGGCATATTCCGTAATGACCTCTACTTTCGAATTTCCACCCACCAGGTGTATATACCCCCCCTGAGGGAGCGACTAGAAGACATCCCAATTTTGCTGGAATATTTTCTTGATGAAGCTTCGAAAGTCATGGGAAAGAAAAAACCGACCTACCCTGATGAATTGATTACACTGTTTTCCACCTATGATTTTCCTGGAAATGTGCGCGAGTTGAGGGCGTTGATTTTCGATGCGGTGGCCCGTCATCGGTCCGGCGTGCTTTCACTGGAACGATTCAGGGAGGCTCTCGGCAACCGTCCTTTACCTTCAGGCTTC
>JAQUHM010000210.1 GCA_028683595.1 Geobacteraceae bacterium
CGGGACCTTTTTCGAAGCCTATAAGTGTATTGTTCCCTCCCAGCGCTTTCAGTATGCCGGAGAGGACATTGTTTCCACCTGATGCAGGTCCGCCGGAAAAGATTACGCCGATCTCTTTGCCTGACAAATTCTGGATATTATGAGAGAGTTCCTCAGTATCCACAACCAGCAGCGGCGTTCTCATGTTCGGGAACTGCCTTTGCAGAAGCGCCTCATCCTTGACCGGAAGAGATTCCTCCGAAACGGTGAAGCCAACCGGTCGAATTTTCCCTTCAAAAAGAAAAGCCTTTGCCACCTGAACCGGCAATTCAGCTAGATAACGCTCGGTAGGAGATGTCCGCCTGATGTTGATTTCCTTATCTTTTACCTGGAACTCTACAGCGCCACCTTGCATTGAAATCCTCCAGAAATTTTTCTCATATACCATTGTAACAACTTTACAAACAAAAAACGGTAAAAGTCAAGACGGCAGTGGGGGCAGGTCTTGACTGGGTCAAGGGTCAGGTCTTGAAATATAATTTTATTCTGCTATAGTCCCACTATGGCAAGACCCTTACGCATAGAATTTCCCGGCGCAGTCTATCACGTAACCTCTCGTGGCAACGCGCGCGCAGATATATTTGAAGACGACTCTGATCGCGAGATGTTCCTCAAAATCATCGGGCAGGTGGTGAAGCGCTTCAACTGGCTCTGCCACGCGTACTGTCTGATGGACAACCACTACCATCTTCTGATAGAAACTCCGGAAGGAAATCTTTCTGCGGGGATGCGTCAGCTGAACGGGGTCTATACCCAGGCATTCAACCGCATACATCATAGAGACGGTCACCTTTTCAAAGGCAGGTTCAAGGCTATTCTGGTAGAGAAGGAGAGCCATCTTTTGGCGTTGTGCCGTTACATCGTCCTTAATCCGGTGCGTGCCGATATAACAGCGCAACCGGAAGAATACCGCTGGAGCAGCTATCTGGCGACGCTTGGCTCAGTTCCACGGCCATTGTTCCTGGCTACAGAGTGGCTCCTTGGAAACTTTTCAACCTCTCTTGTCGAGTCCTGCCGAAGGTACCGGAATTACGTAAAAGAAGGAATGAAGGTTCATGAATCCCCGTGGGAGAAACTTACCGGTCAGATTCTCCTCGGGACCGAAGCATTCGTCCAGCAGGCGAGAGAACTACTCGGCGAGAAAGGCGACATAACCGAGATTTCGAGAATACAGCGGCATGTCGGCCGCCCGCAGCTTGACGAGCTTTTCACCTCCGACGCTGCTCTCCCAAAAGCGGAACGAAACAGGCTGATCCGTCTGGCCCACGGAAAACATGGCTACACACTGAAGGAGATTTCACAGGCCCTCGGCATTCACTACACAACAGTCAGCAAGGTGATCAATAGTTAGTGGAGCGAAAAGCTGATTTTTCAAGGCTTGACGCCAGTCATGAACAAACAAGCCGGCAGTCCCCAGAGGGAATTTCCCAATGTGTACTGCCGGCTTTGCTTATTCAGATAAACGGGTTGTCGTGGCCGGAATGCTAGGCCAATATCTCGTAGAACTTGACTTCGAGCGGCTCGGCGAATAATTCATCGGCCTTGGCAAGCAGGCCCTGCAGGTGGGGCGTTTGCAGGTGTTGTTCAAGGATTTCCTTGCTACTCCAGTTTTCATAGAACATGAAGACCGCATTATTGTCGGCATCCTGATGAAGGTTGTAGGAAATGCAGCCAGCTTCCGAACGGGTCGGATCGATCACGGCCAAGAGTTCTTTTTTTACCTGGTCCTCTTTTCCCGGTTTTGCCGTGATCTTCGCGATAAGGGTAACTTGCTTGTTTGGCATCAGTTTTCTCCTTTTGTGATAGTGCTGGCGGATGCCTCCTCTTGCAGCAGGAGGAACGGCCGGAATTCGTGCAATGAAAAGATGGCTCGGCTGCTGGAATAACTGGAGGGTTGTGCCGGACCCACGGTCCAAAGGGTTGATGTATAGAAATCCACGAATAAAACTGCAACGTAAATGCCAATATGTGCCGACACGGTGTGCTATGTTGTAATATACCGGTTTTGCATGGTTTTGGGCGGAGGATGTTTGCCGATCCAAAAACTGCACAGCTGGAACAGCTGTTTAACCGGTCGATTTTCTTTACAGGTGTCTCGTTACACTTGTATCATGAGTATGGTTTCCTGCAGAGCATTCACCTGGACAAAATCTATCGGATAACGTCGAATACCGCCCAAAAACCTCATTGGCGGATGAATTCAATTTGCACGTGCACCACATGTCGCTTCTGGCATGACTTCATGATGAGTCCGGTAGTTTCGACATTTTCGGGTCGGTTATTGAGGCTAGCGGGATGTTTTTTCCAGGTTTGCTTTAACGTTGCCAGGCCTTAACCAGGCAACTATTGTCTTCCCATACCAAGGCAAGCCCGCCTCTCTAGGTAAGCTTCCCTAAACTACTGACAGAGCTGCACAGAGGTTCAATGGCAAAAGGCATGCTTGGAAACCACGTCCCCCAAAACATAGACGTTTAAAACATGGCGACCGGCCACAGTGGAGGTATGAAAAAATCATGACTGATGAAGAGCTTCGGGGAATGACCCCGAATGAAATAGATACGCGGGAACAGTTCCGCTTCCGGCTGCTTGTCTGTCATAGCAGCCCATGCCGTAGTGCCGGCGCTGAGGCGGTCTACGAGGCACTTGTGCAAACGGTTAAGGAGCGCTGTCTCGACGCCGACGTGGAGGTGGCTTGCATCGGCTGCACCGCCTTTTGCACCGATGGGCCCTTGGTCAAGGTCTGTGTTCCGGGGATGGAAGATGTTATCTACAAACAGGTTACACCGGAACTCGGTATACAGATCCTTGAAGAGCACGTACTCGGATACGAAAGAAAGAGCACACAGAGATAATAAGGGGAGGCAGGTCAGGCTTGCACTATTTGAACAATCGCAAGAGTCGGCGGTCAAGAAATGAAATATCATATATATCCGGTATAGGATGTTTGGTTTGACTTTCTGATATATGAAGAAACAGTAGGGGGCAAACCTACGCAATTGACAAACAAGCATAAAGAACGAAGATTATAATTAATGCGGTATATGGAAGGGCCATTAGAAGTTCATGGTAACAGGGCAGGCTTCAACCCTTCAGGTATAGTGATGGCAAGGAGGTACGTATGGATCACATCCCACCGATTTATCTTGGAATACTGCAGAAACTCATTGTATCGGTGATCGTTGTCGGCCTTGCTGTCGTTGCAAGCCGTCTGGCAGGAAGACTTCTCAAGAAAAGCATCAAGGATGAAGCTCAAATGCTCACCGTGAGCGCTCTGGTTCGAAAATGCACGTACATTGCGGCCGCATTGATCATTGTGTCAATCGTCTTCGGGTTTGGCGGTAATTTTGCAACTATTATCGGTATCCTGGGCGCCGGTGTCGCCTTTGCCTCGCAGGAGGTAATCGGTTCTTTCGCGGGCTACATGAACATCATTACCGGCAATATCTTCAGAATCGGCGACCGGATACGGATCGGCAACGTGGTAGGAGACGTCCTTGACATCAGTTTGTTGCGTACCACGGTCATGGAGATTGGCGAATGGGTCAAAGCCGACCAGTACACGGGCAGGGTTGTAAGTCTTGCCAATCGCGTGATCTTCTCCGACCCGGTTTTCAACTATACGCAACATTCCTGTTACCTCTGGGACGAGATCATGATTCCTGTAACCTATGACAGCAATTGGCGGCGTGCGGTCGAGATCATCCTGGCAAAGGGACAGGAATTGACGGCATCATTTCATGCCGGCGCACGAGCAGAATTCGAGGAGATGGTAAAGAAATATCCCTCCCTTCATGAAGTGCCTGTCGAGCCATCCAGCTACATTACCATGACGGACAATTGGATTGAGTTGACATTGCGGTATATCGTTGAAGTTAGAAACCGCAGAGTCGTGAAAGGACAGATTCACAGCGAGCTTCTGGAATGCTTTGACAAGGAACCCGAAATCAGGGTCGCCTCGATGACCGTCGATATCGTCGGATTTCCATCAGTGAAGAGCAGTCCCTGATATTCCTCAGTGTTGAATCGGCCTGGATTCCCGTCAATGGATCATGCTTAAGAACTACTGGACTGTGCCGATAAGAACATGTACGGCAAGAGGGTAGACATGAAAACAGGCCGATTTAATTGTATAAGCAAACGCAGTCGGGCTATTGCTGAAACGGCAGCGGGCACCCATTAAAAGGCTGCCGTCAAGCGGGGATTAAGCAAAGGTAACAGGCATAGTGCGACATAAACACTGATTCTAAAGATCTTCCCGCTGGACTTTGCCGAATTCGGAACTTGTCAAAATGGCACGGAGATCTGTTTCAAGGCCAGCGGTTTCCCAAACGTACTCTACTGCCGTGACTACGCTCGCCATGCAGCAAGTGGATGTCCCGAGCGGACCCGGAATCAATGTGGCGAACTAACCGCATCGCGGCAGGTGTGTGTACAATGGAGTAAAAATCAAGGGGTGACTGATGAGAAAAGTTTTTTTCAAGTCTGGTATTGATATGGTTATGTGCGATGGCATTGTCCTGTGGCGATGACTCTCATACCGTGCCTGTCAGCAGTGCATGTATGCCAAGGGAGATCAGATTCCCGTGGTTGGACAACGGGGGAGCAGCAGTCGAAGCATACCGCCTTTTCTGGGCAATTATCCCGTGCCGCGCGATTATTGCCCAGAACCGGCTCAACCATACTAATGGTGCCCCCGGCAGATTTAGTAAGGCTAAGGAGCAATACATAAATCAGTCCCGAATTATTAGTCCTGAATTACCCTTGGATACTACGCGAATAATCCTGCAATGCGGGTGTCAAAAAGCAGAAAGGGAAATACCATGCGAGAAATCCGGCAGGTAGAGGTGTTCTTCGATTACATCTGACCGTGGTGTTATTTCAGTACCGTGCGTACTGACAGGCTGCAGCGGGACTATGGTGTTGAACTGCGCTGGACCGTTTTTCCTCTGCATCCGGAAATACCGGAAGAAGGGATGGCGCTGAGCGAGCTGTTCCGCGGCCGGAATTTTGATATAGAGGCTATTCGGCAGCGGTTGAAGGCTGTGGCCGAGGAGGTCGGGCTTCCCTTGGGGACAAAGACGCGCATATATAACAGCCGGCGGGCACAGGAGCTGGGAAAATGGGCGGAAGCCATGGGTAAAGGTGACCAGTTCCGACGGTGTATGTATCACGCATATTTTGCCGAGGGGCGTAATATCGCCTTCCTCCCGGAGCTGGAGATGATTGTCGAAGCGGCTGGTTTGCCAAAAGATGAAGTGTATGACATTCTTGCCCAAAGTCTGTTTGCCGAAGCAGTGGATGCTGATTGGGCCAGGGCAAGAGAGCTTGCAGTGACGGCTGTCCCGTTTCACCTGTTTGGTGAAAAGACGCTAGTGGGGTTTCATCCTTACGAAGACCTCGTACAATTGGTTGACGGGGATTGAAGTTTCAAAGTCTAAAGTGATGGCGATCTCGATTATGTGCCTAAACGCAAAGGGGAGGTTGGTATGGAGAAGAAAGGTTTGTTGATGGGAAAATGCTTTTTGACAACCATTGCCGTTCTGATAATGGCGTTTATCCTGACGTCGGCTATTCCGGTGCAACAGGCCTATGCCGAGGACGAATCCATAACGGTTTCCTGTTTCAAGGGGAACAGTGAGGAGGGGAACTATATAGGGGAAATTTCCGTGAACCATCTTCGGGATGCGGCTTCGGACTGCAACCAGGAATTTGATGGCTGTCATGGGGACTGTCTGGGGTGTGTCACCGATTCCGAAGACAACCAGGTTTGCTATGACAAGAACGCTGAAAAAGTTTCGCAGTAAAGGACGTGAAAAGAACAGGCAGGGTGAACTCTCACTCCTGGACGGCAACGTATGGACCTACGATTTCGGACCTGGCAGGTTTACCTGGACTATCTGGTTTCCATCCGGAAACTCCGGATGTGAAACGAGCGGTTTCCAATTCGGAAATTATCTAGGGGGCATTCTATGGAGACAAATAAAAGGCGCGGACTCCTTTGTAAGAGAAATCCGCGCCTTAACTTTCGGTCGTTTTTCGGCGGCTAATTCAAAAGCTTGACCCCGCCGATAAGCGGCAATGGTTTTGCCTCGCCCTTTGCGGCATTGATAATGCCGAGAATTGCCAGAACGACAACAAGCAGGTTGCCAAGGGGCAGAATAACAAACCAGCCGATAAACGGGATAATCCCGCCAACAACATTTACCGCAAGACCCACGAGAAACAGCACCAACCCCTGGTTTGTGTGATACATGGCGAATTTGGAATCCTTTGCCGCCAAGAGCGGAATCAGAAAAATGATATACGCCAGAATTGCCATAGCCTTATTCTTCTCAATATCCTCATTCTCAAACATCTGACTCGGAACCTGCTCGACCCTTTGCTCTTCCATTGCAATTCCTCCCTTGTTGATGAAATTCAATTGCGCCACGGAATACAGTGATTTGTGCTACAAACCCCCAGATGGTATATACAATACAGAAATAATAAAGGCAGTCAATTCTAATGTTATTGGGTTCCTCACACAAATCTGTGCAAAGTAGTTGGCATGGCAAGGTTGCCCATGCAGTGATACAGATTGAGTATAAAGTTCTTTGCCGTTCTGAACCCGTAGGCTCTGTGACTGATCACTTTGGCCTTG
>JAQUHM010000211.1 GCA_028683595.1 Geobacteraceae bacterium
TGGGACAGCCCCTTAGTTGTTAGATGCGAAGCGGCTTCGGAGACCGCCTTGGCGCGGGCTGCCCTTGTGACGAAGTAGCCTGACTCAGTCCCATCGTCACTCTTTGATTTTCCGCCAAGCGCCAGGACTTGAACACATTGCAGCTTGGCGTCGGGTCGGCTCAAATCTTCTCCTTCGCTGCGAGCTATGTCTGCAATGGAACGAAGTATGATCGTTGTGGATACCGGAAGTTCTATAGCCAATGCTGGCAGGCCAAATGCCCCTCCACCGGCACCGGTTGCTACCACCGCAAGCTTATGCCACCAGTTCGACGAAGGCAACTGCTTTTGCCTGTTCATGGTCAACAGTGCAATATCGAGTGCTGTTTCAATTGATTTTTTCGCGACGTCATTGACAGTCGTGCTCCACGATTCGGGCAGTTTTTTAAATCCCTTTTCGATGGGGGAGCCGACGAAATTGCTGAACTTGGCTGCAATTCCAGGGTTTTCGAGAAGGGCTTTCGCTACCCTGAGGTCACTGGTTTCCGTGTATGATAGAGCCATATCATAAACTCCCATCCAATTCGCTCATCATGTTCTCCCTGCGTTCCTTGCGGCTAATTCCATCCTTTTAATTCCGATTTCTGAGCCCCTGCCATGCCTGTATCGTTTCGCTGTGCCAAGAGCCGGGTCTCCCCACGGAATTACCACAGAGAACTGCTCGTACGGGACATGAGGGCTCGAGGACTGGGTCAGCCTGTCTCCAGATCACACACGAAGCAATCCAAATCCATCTCTTCCAACAGATCTCCCGGAGTCGAGAATTGTGCCATAAATTTTTCGGCTATTTCCAGAGCACCCGGTATCTGCTGGAGGCGTCTTTGTAGTAAATCAGCTATCTGTGCGGGCGGCATTTTTTCCTTCACCGCTAAAGCCTTCTCTAAACCCAACTTTTTCACTACCTCTGTTACTGATAGCTTTGTTCCTCCATCTTCATGGAGATCAATCCAGTCCCTTACCAAGACTTCAAGTCCTTCTTCAAGGTTCATTACCTCTCCCTTTTTTACGGAGTTTCCATCCGGAAACTCCGGATGAGAAACTACGTAATATGTTTGACGGTTAAAGCGTATCTTCCCCCAGGCGACGAAGAGCACTATAAAAACGGCTCGCCCATGTTCCGGTGGCCGGATTTCTGTTAAAGGATAAACACCAGAGACCACATACGAGAAAGGGGCTAGGCCTCATAGCCTAACCCCTCATTTTTATTGGTGGAGATGAACGGGATCGAACCGTCGACCTATGCGTTGCGAACAAATAAAAATATCATTACAATTCATTTCATTCCCATTCATCTAACTTTAAAATACATTAAAATTAACTTGTAAATTGATATGTTAGGTACTATCATGTCGTCATTGCATTTCAGCTTACTTCATCTGTGACCGAATTTAAAAGTACAACTAAAGTACTACTTTAATACTCGACGGATGGTGACAATGAAAAAAAGAATATTTGATGACCTAACTATCAAAAACTTAAAACCTGCTACAGCTCTTTATTCATGCATGGCAGAAAAAGAGCCCGGATTTGGTATTCGTGTCTATCCCTCAGGCTGTAAGACATTTTACTACCAATACAAAGTAGATAGCCAACGTCGTTTTATGTCGCTCGGTGATTATCCTACCACAAGCCTAAAAAAAGCAAGAGACATATACCAGGCAGAAATGTCAAAAGTTAAAGCTCTCAGGCGTGGTAGTAAAGACGGCTTGGACCCTGTGTTAGAAAATAAAAAAGAACGTGAACGACGGATAACAGAAGAAGCCGAACATAGAAATGCACCAACTGTTACCGAACTTGTCCAAGATTTCATAGAAAAACACTGCATGAAGAATAAGAAATCGTGGAAAGAAGATAAGCGTTGTCTCGAAAAAGAAGTTGTTCCGCTGTGGGGGATCCGTAAAGCTAAGGATATTACCAAACGTGATGTAGTAGTGTTGCTTGACGGTATTGTCGAGCGTGGTTCACCCGTGATGGCAAACAATGCTCTGGAGAAAATCCGCAAGATGTTCAATTTTGCTGTGGAGCGTGACATACTTGCGTACACACCATGTTTCGGGGTGAAAAAACCGACAAAGAAGGAGCACAAGGACAGAGTATTGACCGATGCCGAGATTGCTACATTCTGGAATGGTTTGAACAATTCTGCAATGAGTGATGATATCAGGCGTGCTTTGAAACTCATTTTGGTAACAGCGCAACGGCCAGGTGAAGTTATTGGAATGCACTCAGATGAGGTTGCTGGTTCATGGTGGACTGTGCCTGCTGAGAGATCAAAAAATGGCAAGGTACATAGGGTGTTTCTGTCTGATCTGGCAATAGAACTCATCGGCGACAAGAAAGGCTATATTTTTGAATCGCCTGTTAGCGGAGTTGTGAAGGATGGAAAGCCGCGCCCGTCACAACCGATTGACGTGAACGCGATAGCTTATGCAGTACGCCGCAATTTAAAATGGCCTATGCGGGATGATGAGGGAAAACAGCTATTCACTACCGAAGGCAAGCCAATTGCTGTGAACAAGATCGGCGTGGATGATTGGACGCCCCATGACCTCAGAAGAACGGCTGCAACAGGTATGGCGCAATTACGATTTTCAGATGAAGTTATTGATGCTGTGCTGAATCATGTCAAAAAGGGTGTCGTGGCAATTTATAATCGACATGAATATAACGAAGAAAAGCAGGTTGCGCTTTGTGCATGGGCGTCGAGGCTTAGGGAGATTATTGGCATCGGAGGGGTAAACAATGAGATATGAAGTTTACGGGCAGTATTCTTGCGAACCAGCTTTTATTACCCAAGAACAGATGGAGTATTTAGCTGAAAAGATAGTGTCAGGAAAAGCTTTAACGATTCCTGACAGAAAATTGCTATATACGGCCCTGACAGGTGATCCAGACCCTAACCCACTATTTCTAAATAGAAGTGGCCCCAAAAAACAACATGAACGAGACAGGAAGCTTGCTGAAGATGTCGAAGAGATGATGTTGCAGAAGATGAAACTCAAAGATATTATTCCAGTGCTTGGAAAAAAATATAACCTTCCAGGACAGGAAAAAGTGTCGCGGGATACTTTTAATAAAGCACTTAAAAATGGGAGAATTGAACTAGCTATCGAAAGGAAAAAACAGCACAGAAGAAAGGCGAGATACGAATTTTTTCAAAAAATAGGCAAAATTGAGTGTAAATAATTATGTGATTGAATTACCTCTATATCATGTTTGAAACCCCGTGCGTATGCTTGAGATATAACGACACGGGGTTTTTTTATTCCCTGAACATTAAAATTTATGGAGCGCGTCATGGAAAAAATGGAAAACGTGGTAACGGACAGACTAATCAGGCGGAAAGAACTTGTCAAAATGGTCGGATATTCAGCGTCGAGCATCTGGAGGAGGTGCAAAGACGGCAGTTTTCCTCTTGCAGTACGAATAGGTCCTTCCGCAGTTGCTTGGAGACTTTCTGAGGTTGAGGAGTGGATGAATTCACGGCAAACGGTTAGATAACGAGCCTCAAAGCAATATTCATAGCCCTCAACCTACATCGTGCCCAGCTTTACAGGAGGTGGCATGACAAGAAATCGTGCAAATCTGAGATGTCAGCTTCAGAAAGCGCAAATCGATAATTTTACAAGGTATGCCGTGGAAGGAATTTGGGCAATTCAGGCAAGAATTCATGGAGTCAATTTGACTGGAGGAGCAACCGAGCGAGGTTATAATTACGAGTATTTTAAAGAAATATTTCAAACTGCAGGAATTAATAAAGATTTTATTCCTGAGAAACGAATGCCAGGCTACAAAACACAAATTGTTGTGCCCACGAGTAATTTTATTCTGAATATTTTTGTGAATCCATTTGAACCATATTTCCCTCCCTTTTTTATGGAAGTGATACCAAAGGAAAGCATTTCTTTTATCGACTACAAGAAAATACTTTCGTGCTTAAACGATATAATCCCCAATATGAAAAATTCGTCCGTAGAATATGCCTTAGATCTGTTTTGCAGTAGACCTGAAGAGGTAGAGAATCTTTTTATGATGGTAAGGCGATCTCTTTTTGTTCGATTTCAGAAAGAATCAATGCTTCACGGGGAAGCGTCTGCAAGTTGGGGTAATAAAACAAGAATGAATTTTGTTTATAATTATGGAGGCAACAAGGCTTATGAACGTGGAGATGATGACAAAAAAACAATAAATGGCTGGAACTTCAGAGACTTAAATAGGGTTAGGTTAGAGCACACAGCAAAACGTGATGAATTAAAAAGGCATGGCATTAAAACCTTAGATGACTTACTAGAGGATTGTAGATTTAAAGAGATCAACGAGGGTGTCTACAATTTTCAATGTTTTGGAGGATCTAAAAAACTGCCTAGTTATTGGGATTGGCCCAGCTATTCGACTGAAGATAAAAATGGGAATTCAGGCGCATTTCAGGTCGAATATAATGCGCTAAGAAAAACCATTAAGAATATAGGTCAATATAAGAAAAATATTGTGGAGTTTGACGGATTGAAAGTAAAGCTTGTTTCAGAGATGATAGCCATTGATGCAGCTTGGAAAGCAGCAAGCATAATATAGCATGAAAGTATATATTTTGACCCTTACATTCCATAAAATCAAGCATTAACATATCATCTCATTGATGACATATTAATGTATAATTCACGTAGTTAAGGTATCAATTGGTAATGGAATAGTCACACATGGATTATTTACTGATCAATGGTATTGGTGTGTTTAACCACAAGGTATCAAGGGGTTTTTCGATCAATTTTAATTTATAGGTTAATGGAAAAGGAGGTGTACAGGTGCTCACGTCTAGCTCTAGCCTTAAAAATAAAACTTTTTCTGCCACTGAAGAAGCTTTGGCTGATGTTTCCAAACTCCTATCTCAGCTTTGTAAAAGCAGAAAAGCTCCATCTAGACTCCTGGAAATCATCAATTTAACTGGCGCGGTGGCAAGACTTACTCGGTCTTTGCAAGGTTATGATGTTGAAAGTGGTAATGGTAAAGGAGATGGATATGGTGATCCTAGTTATGTTGCTAAAATGTCAAAAATTACCACGCCCAACAATGTGACCAGATAAGGAACTTTGCTAGTTTGATGCGCAGAGCTTTTTAAAGATGCGAGCCTTGTCTCAAATATGCTCAGGTAATGCCCCTACCTTCCCCTTCAAGCTGTCTATACAGCTATACGCATACAAGATGTTGCCATATTTTTTGTTTGATGCGGTAGCACATCTTTTCTTAAAAGAAGTATTTTTAACGGGCGGCTTCTATCTGGCAATATCTACATCATCGGTTCATACATGGCTTTTCTGGTTTCGGATAACGTTTGTTGAGTATTATACGCCTTATGCCTCGACAGATTTAAGCGATGCTTGGCTCTAGGACAGTCAACGAATTAGCAATCTGGAGTTAAATGAAGTTAAGTTAGTGTTTCAAGCAGTTCCTTTCATGGTTTCTTGAAGCCACAAAAAAGGCCTATCATGGCCATGCAATAAATATAAATCAACAACAGACTTTGCCTTTCTTACACCATCACTACCCATTGCTACTAAATTAGAAAGCAATCTTTTAATATCTTCTTCAGGGTAGTCATAGCAGTATGACCGTAACATTTCAAGCCAAACCTCTTGAGCCTCAAATGGTTGCTTGTCACTGAGTACAGCTAAGCTTCTTATCAAATCATATGCATTATGGCCCTCATTAGCAAAAGGAGCACAAGTCAATAACCATTGTTTGTTTTTGTCTGTTATGGTGTCAATGGATGATGCCCAGTGGCACAAAGAAGACAAAAGCTTTCGTCCATCTTTTGTTGAATTATCTGTCTTTGATAACAAAAGTGGCCAAAGTTCATTAATTATAGCAATGGTTTTTGGGTCATTCTTATGTCGAAGCGTCCAAATAAACCAAATAAGATGCTTAATTTCGTCAAATTTGTTACGTTCAAGCAAAATATGAATTAAATCATCAGGGCAATCTATATTTTCATGCCCGTACAGATAAGAAATAGTAATATTTTGAATTATCTTTTCCTGAACCCTGTCTTGTAAATTCTCATCATCAAGTGCTTTTAAAAAGTCACCTTTTGTTTTTAGATAGCTATAGACCTCTTCGTCTACGATGGAAAGATATGCATAACCTTGCATTGCGCATGACCAGTGATTAGAATCTTGATGATTAAATATTTTCTCCAGATTACTTATTACCCAAGGTCTACACATGTATAAAAAGTTTGGCAAAAAGAGTACTACTATTACTCCAAACTCATAGGTACCATTTTGGATGGTATTCAGTTCTTTAGTGAAAATTGGTTCTAGTTCTTGCCAGACAACCTTATGATTTTGTAGTTCTTTGTCGGACAAGCGACACCGTCTAAGCGCCAAATTGATAAGCGCTTCAAGGCATTTGCCTCTTGGACTATTAATTGCCCAAGTAACAGCATCCTGCCCCGCTGAAATATCTTGGCCTTCTTGCCTATCTAACAGTAATATAATTATATCAGTAGCTTGTGGAATCAATTCTGCTTCAAATGCATGAGAATCATCCTTGACGCCGTCTTCGATGAGTCTCGCAATGGAACCAACAATCCAATGCGGAATTGCAACAAAATTT
>JAQUHM010000212.1 GCA_028683595.1 Geobacteraceae bacterium
GTTCGGCTAACGGTTCCCACCATCAGGGCCCGTAGAGGACTTGCACCTCCAAGTCACTGCTTGACCACCACAGCCAAACAGATGGCGCTTCCACGCCACGCGCCATGCCTGGCGCACACAAAAAAAGACGACACCCGAAAGTGCCGCCTTTTATCAATGAAACCGAAATGCCCTACTACCGGGTCAACTGCCGGTACTTGATCCGATGAGGCTGGTCGGCCGCAGTGCCGAGCCGTTTCCTTCGATCCTCTTCGTATTCGGAGTAGTTCCCCTCGAACCAGACCACCTTGCTGTCCCCTTCGAAAGCCAGGATGTGGGTGGCAATGCGGTCCAGGAACCAGCGGTCATGACTGATGACCACGGCGCAGCCGCCGAAGTTCTCCAGTGCCTCTTCCAGAGCCCGCATGGTATTCACATCCAGGTCGTTGGTCGGTTCGTCCAGGAGCAGGACGTTGGCCCCATCCTTCAGCATCCGGGCCAGGTGCACCCGGTTGCGCTCACCACCGGACAGCGCGCCGACCTTTTTCTGCTGGTCGGAACCGGAAAGGTTGAAGCGCGAGACATAGGCCCGGGAGTTGACCTGCTGCTTGCCCAGCTGCAGGATCTCCTGACCGTCGGTGATGACCTCCCAGACGCTCTTTTCCGGATCAAGGGCGTCACGGCTCTGGTCCACGTAGGCCAGCTTGACGGTTTCACCGATCCGGATGGTGCCGCTGTCGGCCTGCTCCTGACCGGTGATCATCCGGAACAGGGTGGTCTTGCCGGCGCCGTTTGGGCCGATGATGCCGACGATGCCACCCGGCGGAAGGCTGAAACTCATGTCCTCCACCAGCAACTGGTCTCCATAGGCCTTGCTCACACCGTCCGCCTCTACCACGTTCTTGCCGAGCCTCGGTCCGGGAGGGATATAGATTTCCAGATCCTTGGCCCGCTTTTCGCCCTCCTGCCCCAGCAGATCCTCGTAGGAAGTGATGCGCGCCCTGCCCTTGGCGTGGCGGCCTTTGGGGGACATGCGGATCCATTCCAGCTCCCGCTGCAGGGTCTTGCGCCGCTCGCTCTCGGTCTTTTCCTCCTGCCGCAGCTTTTCCTGCTTCTGATCAAGCCAGGAAGAGTAGTTGCCTTTCCAGGGGATCCCTTCGCCGCGATCCAGCTCCAGGATCCAGCCGGCCACGTTGTCCAGGAAGTAGCGGTCATGGGTAACGGCAATGATGGTGCCGGGGTACCGCTGCAGGTGATGCTCCAGCCAGGCCACTGATTCGGCGTCCAGGTGGTTGGTCGGCTCGTCCAGAAGCAGGATGTCCGGCTGCTGAAGGAGCAGGCGACAGAGGGCTACCCGGCGCTTTTCGCCACCCGAGAGCGTAGCGGTTTTGGTCTCCGGCGGCGGACAGCGGAGGGCGTCCATGGCCATCTCCAAGCGTGAATCCAGGTCCCAGGCATCCAGCGTGTCGAGCTTTTCCTGCACCGCGGCCTGACGCTCGCACAAATCTGCCATTTCATCGTCGGACATGGGCTCGGCAAAACGCTCGTTGATCTGGTTGAATTCGTTCATCAGGTCAACCGTTCCCTGCACCGCTTCTTCGACAACCTCGCGCACCGTCTTGTCCGGATCGAGCTTCGGCTCCTGTTCCAGGAAACCGACCGTCAACCCGGCTGAAAGGATTGTCTTGCCGATGAAATCGTTGTCCACACCCGCCAGGATGCGCAGCAAGGAACTCTTGCCCGAACCGTTCAGGCCCAGCACGCCGATTTTGGCGCCGTAAAAATACGAGAGCGAGATATCCTTCAGAACCTGCTTCTTGTCATAGAATTTGCTCACACCCATCATCGTATAGATGACTTTTTTGTCGTCAACACTCATTCGCTCTTCTCTCCTCGTTTCTTCTCTGGAAATGGTACGTGCCTGGCCAATCCCATGGATCAACCCTTCTTCCGTCGGCACGATTGACGGCAAACACTTTTACTGCTATGAATAGAAAAAATTCAGCATCTATTCCGACTGCAGGACTGAAGGGACACCCATGCAATTCCCCGAAATCAAACCGTACATTTTCAAGATAGGCACGCTGGAAGTCCGCTGGTACGGACTTATGTACATCCTCGGCTTCCTGGCCGCGTACCTGATCGCCGTTTCCGATGCAAAACGAAAGAAGCTGCCCCTCACCAAAGACGACATCGCCGACCTGATCTTCGCCCTGGCCATCGGCCTGATTATCGGTGCCCGTCTAGGTTACGCTCTCTTTTACAATTTTTCCTACTATCTTGCCAACCCTTTAAAGGTATTCGCCGTTTGGGAAGGGGGAATGTCGTTCCATGGCGGGCTGATAGGCGTCGTGATAGCCGCCATTTATTATTCCCTTAAGAAAAAGATCGGCTTCCTCCAGATTGCCGACCTGATCACGCCGGCAGCTCCGATCGGCCTCGGTCTCGGACGGCTCGGAAACTTCATCAACGGCGAGCTGTACGGACGGGTTACCGACGTGCCATGGGGAATGGTTTTCCCCACCGGCGGCCCTCTGCCGCGCCACCCCTCGCAGCTCTATGAAGCAATCCTCGAAGGACCGGTTCTGTTCTTCATCCTCTGGCTGGTACGCCGTTCAAAGGCGCCCACCGGAGTGACGTTCTGGGTGTTCCTCGCTCTCTACGGGCTGTTCCGACCTTTTGTGGAACTCTTCCGCGAACCGGACCAGCAGATCGGCTTCCTCTTCGGCTCGTTCACCGAAGGTCAACTACTGAGCATCCCACTCTTTCTGATCGGGACAACGATGACCGTGATTTCCTATCGCAAGAAGTCAGCCGATAGCAAGAAGGGCAAACCATGATATGCGCTATCAATGCGGTTAGTTCGCTGCATTAATTAATTTCCATCGGGAAACTGAAAATGTGCTGTCCCGTGGAGGGTTAGAGCTTTCACGGAGTCTCTCGTACAGCTTCATTGGACAACTGCAACAGCAAGAAAACTGCATAAAACCAGCATATTAGCTGACCAGTGTAACGGGTGGTGACCGATTACGAGAGGCTTCGGGGAAGTTCCAAATCGGAAACCGGCAGCTCCTCATCCGGTGTTTCCGGATGAAAACTAATTAACCACTCGGGACACTAGCGCAGCTTCTTCCACATCTCCAGCACATTATAGTCCCGCGTGCGGCGATAGATGACAGTATCCATGAGACATCTGATGATGTAGATCCCCCTGCCGTGCTCTTCCAGTTTTTCCGGGTCATGGGCACAGGCTGAATCGAAATCGAAACCAGGACCGTGATCATAAACCCGGATCATGAGTTCCTCATCGGAGAGGGAGATAAAGATATGGATGGTCTTGTCCGGATCATCCTCGTGGGCATGCCGTATGGCATTGGCCATTGCTTCCGTCAGCACAACGTTCAAGTGCTGGGCAAGGGTCTCTCTCTCCTCGCCCTCCTTTTTCAGTTCCCGCGCCAAATCTTCCCCGATCCGGCCAACCAGCTCCAGATAGCGGGTCTGGTTGGGAACCTTCAAGTCCAATGTCAGCACTTTCTTACCCATGACTGCCTCACCATAGCCACAATACAGGGATCAGATCTCCCTCTTCATTTCCCGGACAAGGCCGTAAGCGCCTCTTGCTCGGAGGTATATATATCAAAGACCCGGTTGAGCCGGGTCAGCTCGAACATGGAACGGACCTGATCCTGAAAGCCGCTCAGCGCCAGGTTTCCTTTGTGGGTAACCGCATTCTTGAATCCCGAAACCAGTGCCCCAAGCCCCGAACTATCAATAAACCGCACCTCCGCCAGATCAACCAGCACGCTCTTTGCGCCCCCTTCGAAGATCTCCTTGAGCTTTGCCTTCAGGACATCGGAATTATGTGCGTCAAGCCTGTCACCCTTGAACCGGAGTATGCTCACGCCGTTGCCTGCCGTTACCTCGAGTTTCATAGAAATTTCCTCCGCATGGTTACTGCGCTGAACAGGGACGTAACCGGCCATCCTGCGCGGCTCATCAGTCAATCTTCACTACCACCAGCGACACATCATCCTGCAGGGTCTTGTGTCCACTGAATTCATGGACACGCCTGAGTACTCCATCGATGATCTCTTCCGGAGGCGCCCCACGGAATGCATAAAGGGCCTGATACAATCTTTCGGCCCCGAACAGCTCCCCGGAGTCGTTTTGGGATTCCGTAATGCCGTCGGTGTAAAAGGTCAGGACATCACCCTCCAGGAGGAGGATGTTCTTTTCCTCAAACTCCACACCTTTCAAAACGCCCAGAACCATGCCATCGGCGTCGAGCCCTATATACCCCTTCCGGCCGCAACGGAGAAGCAGCGGGGGGTTGTGACCACCGTTGGCATAGGTGAGAAATCGCGTTTCGGCGCTGAACTTCGCATAAAACATGCTGATAAAGAGCTCTGTCCGGGTCAGATCATCATACAGCAGCTCATTGAGAACCGAAAGTGCATCCGCGGCGTTGCCGGAACGAAAGGCATGAGCCCGGAGAACGCTGCGCGTCTCTACCATGATCAGGGCCGACCCCAGGTTGTGACCGGACACATCGGCAATGACCAGATCGAGGCTCGAATCGTCCCAGCGAAAGAAATCGTAGTAGTCCCCCCCGACAACGTGAGCAGGAATCGAACGGCATGCAATGCGCACTCCCCGCACATCGGGTGGGACATCGGGCAGCAGGGACTGCTGGATCTTGCTCGCCGTTGTCATCTCTTGTTCGTATTCAGCAATATCCGGCACGTCCGGGCATTTCCCGGCCTGTTTCTTCCTGTCGAAATTTCCTTTCCTGGTCATGCCGCACAACCCTCCACAATTTGCACGATACGGACAATGCTCTCTTCCACCGGCACTGAGGTATCAATCTCCTCCCAGTTTTCTCCCGGTGAGAGGAGGGGCTCAAAATCGTTCTTTTGCCGGGAAAAGAGTTCCCAGCGGCCATCGGAAACCACGCCGGCATCTTCTTCTCTGGCCTCAAGACGCTCCCTGGTGACCTCATCCGGGCAGCGGGTATGGAAAAGCATCAACCGCACCCCCATCCGCCGGGCAAGGGCGGCAGCCTCGGCACGATCAGCGCTCCGGGAGAAGGAAGCATCCAGGATGACACTGCGCCCACCCCTGAGAGTTTCTTCCGCCCTCTCGAACATCTCCCGATAGGTATTCCGGGTGAAGTCGAGGGAGTAGATCCCCTGATTGTACCCGTCGCGGCAGTGAGACGTTTTCGATAGTCCGGCACGTTCCTTTCTCAGGATATCCGAACTGAGCAGATCAAGCCCGAGTTCAAAGGAAAGTTCACGGGCAAGGGTGCTCTTGCCCGCGCCCATCAGTCCACTGAAAGCAATCAGGCATGGCGTGAGGCTGCGGCGGCTGATGTATCCCCGGGCCAGACGAAAATGCCGGCGCGCACTCTTCCGTGCGAGCTCCTTTTCCCGGTCGTCAATCTGTGGATCGTCAAGCCGGAAGCTCTCCACCTTTCCCCGGACAAAAGCCCGATAGACACGGTAGAAATCAAGCATCCGCGGCACGCCGTTGTCACCGGTAACCGCACAATACTCATGGAGGAGTTCTTCCGCAAGATCGCGACGGTTTCGGTACTCCAGGTCCATGAGGAGAAAAGCCACATCGGCTGCGGTATCGGAAAAGCGAAAGCGGGCATTGAATTCGATACAATCGAAAATATATACCTGCTCGGCCAGACAGATATTCCCGCTATGGATATCCCCATCGCAATCCCGGATAAAACCCCCTGCAACCCTTGCTGCAAACAGGTCGCCATGCTCTGCCAGAAAACGCTCAACCCACTCGCGGATGAAGTGAAAATCAGCTGCAGACAGGGTGCGGGAGAGGTAAGCTTCAATCTGGAAAAAATTTTCCGTCCAGTTCCGGCGAATCACCTCGACACTCCCGTAGGAATCGATTTCCCTGCTCCGCTCGGCACGGAGGTGGAACTCGCCAATAGCACGGGCGATGCTGCGGATATCTCCTGAGCCTACCGCATCTTGTTCCAGCAACCTGTCAAGCATCCTCTCGGCAGGGAGCCGCTTCATTTTGACCGCGTAATCAATAATCTCTCCCTGACCGAACAGGCAGGCACCGGCGGGAGATTCCCGGATTTCCACCACTCCCTGGTACATGTCGGGACAAAGCCGTCGATTGAGGCGCACCTCCTCTTCGCAGTAAAATCGCCGGCGGTCCAGAGTGACAAAATTGAGAAAGCCGAAATCCACCGGCTTTTTTATTTTGTACACAAACGTATCGGTAAGAAAGAGGAACGACACGTGGGTCTGTATGAGACCCACCGAAGCGGTCGGCTCATCATATGCAGCGGGATCGAGCAAAGCCTCAAGGTGTCTGGATTTCATGAAAATTATCCCTGAGAGCACCAATGATTTCTACCAGGGAAAATCCTGGGATATTCATTTGACGCTCCTACTGTTTTATGATAGCTTTTTCACTATAATTACATACAAATGCGAAGTCCGTACTATCTAGTAAGTGTACCCTATTTTTCTCACATGACATGTCTCCGTCCCGCATCGGCTCCGGTAACGAACACCAGGTGCACATTCGCTCTTCAACGGGTACATCGGATCACAGCGGGAACCAGAATCAAGCAGTCATGGGTCGCGGCACAGCAAAAA
>JAQUHM010000213.1 GCA_028683595.1 Geobacteraceae bacterium
CTCCACGGAGAAAAGAACGATCCTTGTCGAGGCGAGCGATCGCCTGCTGGCCCCGTACCCCCCGGACCTGAGCCGCTATACTGCTGAAAGGCTTCGCCGTATCGGCGTGGAGATCATGTTCAATACCCAGGTGAGCGGAGCAGAGCCGGAAAGGGTGCTGCTGGCTGACGGTACGGTTATCCTGTCGCACACGCTGTTTTGGTGTGCCGGGGTATCCGCTTCGCCCCTGGCAAAGGCCTTTTCCGCCACCAGGGTCCCTGGTGGCCGTGTCCCGGTCGAGCCTGACCTGACCCTTGCCGAGCATCCGGAGGTCTTTGTTATCGGTGATATGGCGTATCTGGTGCAGGACGGTGCTCCCCTTCCGATGATGGCCCCGGTGGCCATGCAGCAAGGTGAGTATGCCGGCAAGGCGATTGTGCAACGTATCTCCGGCAAGCCGGTTACCCCGTTTCGCTTCCGGGACAAGGGGATCATGGCGACCATCGGCCGGAACGCCGCGGTTGCCTCAGTTCGTGGCATGAAATTTTCCGGTCATTTTGCCTGGCTTGTCTGGCTTGCCCTGCATTTGATGTATCTGGCCGGATTTCGAAACCGTCTCGTCGTACTCATCAACTGGGCGTATTATTACTTCTCCTACGAGCGACAGGTTCGCCTCATCACACGGGAGGGTGGGCGCTGCGATGAAGACCGATAATTCTTGATAGAAATGGAAGGATTCCATGTCAAGCCGATTATGTTGGTATTCTCCCCGATAATGACGACACGGCAATACTCCGTTGAGCCTCGATTCCAAAAGACGTATCCATACTATTTCCACAGATGAATGTGGAGAGTGGGTTACACGATCCAACATCTCTGAAATAGTGGCTTTTATGCACTATCCCCGATTTCCCTTAAGACCCTGCATGGCCATGGCTTGGTGTCCTGTGTTGATTCTATTGTCGTTTTGAATGCTCCATGGTACCGTACTCTAATGAAGTTTACCCTTTTGACCCACTCCAACGAATTAAACAAACAATCCAATACCGGCCAGCTGGTGATGGAAGTTTTGGGGAGTGCGGCTGAGCAGTGTTGCTGGGACCGGCTCAATCCGCCTGCCGGGCTTGTGGAAGAGATCGAGGCGGGGGGGGTGGCACTGGTCTATCCCGGGTCCTGCGACGACAGCAATGACAATCTGTCCGACTTCACGCATTTCATCCTGATCGATGGCACCTGGCACGAGGCCCGCAGGATATTCCAGCGCAGTCCTTACCTGCGAAAGGCCCGCCGGATTGCTCTCAAGCCGGCAAGTTCATCGCAGTACAACCTGAGAAGAAACCAGAAAGAAGCCTGCCTGTGTACGGCCGAATGTGTGATCGAAATCCTTCGCCGCACGGGGTGGGTCGAGCATTCCGATCGTCTGCAGGAGCGCTTTCTGGCATTCATCAGGCCGCCGGGCGCCATACGCGGTGCGGCGATAGGGCAGTGAGGAAGAGGTGATCAATGGCGAACACTCCTGAAAGTTCGTCAACGTGACTCTGCGGTTGAAACTTCCACAAGACCACTCGTAATCGGTCGCCCCCTTTCACGCGGATCAGTTCTGTATTTTGATTTCCGGAGGAATACTATTCATTTTGTTGGAATATTTCCGAACAACAACTCTCCTTGCAAAGGATTTTGACCATGACCAATAACGATTTGCTCCGCCGTCTCCGGTATGCCTTGAACCTGAACGGCGTCATTATGACGGAAATATTTGCGCTGGCAGGCTATGAAATAGGCCCGGCCGATGCGTTGAAGTTTTTAAAGAAAGAAGAAGAACAGGGCTTCGCGGCCTGTGACGATACGGCAATGAGTTTGTTTCTGGATGGCTTGATCAGCTACCGGCGTGGCAGGCAAGACACGCCAGCCGATACCGTCCAGGTGGCGGAAGGTGCTCTGACCAATAACCTCATTCTGCGGAAGCTCAGGATCGCCCTGGAACTGAATGATGAGGCGATGGTCGGCATCCTGAAGCTGGCCGGTGTTACTATTTCCAAATCTCAGTTGTCGGCGATGTTCCGCTCCGTTGAACATCGAAACTACAAGCAATGCGGTGACCAGTTCTTGCGGAATTTTATTCGTGGTCTTACCCTGGGCCAGAAAAACAAGGCAGATAAAAATTACAATCTTTAACATTTGACACTCCCCGTTTTGAGGTATGATGCATGAGCGAGCAACAACACGACGATATCCTGCATGGTGTGACCCTGAAAATGATGGTGACGCAACTGGTGGCGCTGTATGGCTGGGAGGAGATGGGCAGGCGTATCGATATTCGCTGTTTTACCCATAACCCGAGTGTCGCTTCCAGTTTGAAGTTCTTGCGGAGGACGCCGTGGGCCAGGGATAAGGTTGAGGAGTTGTACCTGCGTTGGAAGATGGAGAGTTCTCCGTAAAGGAAAGCGGATACGAGAGTCCTTCTGGCCAGGCCAGGCCTGGCCTGGCACTACCCGATCGCCGGGACCACCCCGGAGGTTTTTTTACATAAAAGGCGGCAATGCGTACAACCAGACAGTCGGCCCCGAAACATCAGCCCAAAGGCGTTTCGCTGCTGTATGAAGATGCTGATATCCTTGTAGTGGACAAACCCTGCGGCCTTTTGACCATGGGTACTGACAGGGACAAATCCCGGACTGTGCACTCGAGCCTCAATGACTACGTTCGCAAGGGCAACCCCAAGTCACGCAACAGGGTTTACATCGTACATCGACTCGACCGCGACACATCCGGTATTCTGCTGTTTGCCAAAAGCGAACAGGCTAAAATATTCCTGCAGTCCGATTGGGAAAACACCACCAAAATATATCTGGCAGCGGTCTTTGGCCACATCACTCCACCACGGGGGATCATCAGCAGCTATTTGACCGAAAATGCTGCTTTCACTGTCTATTCCACCCCCGACCCGGCCAAGGGAAAGCTGTCGCAAACGGCCTATACGGTTGTAAAAGAGCAGAAAGGTCTCAGCCTGCTGCGTATTCACCTGTTAACAGGCAGAAAACATCAGATTCGGGTGCATTTGTCGGAAAAAGGGCATCCGGTTGTCGGTGACCGGAAGTACGGCAGTGGCCATGCTTCGTACGCCAACCTGGCGTTGCATGCCTGCTCGATTTCCTTCACCCACCCGGTCAGCGGCACACACCTTCGCTTTGAGACACAGATTCCTTCCCTTTTTACCCGATTGGTCGGCCCCTTCCAACTGTCGGAAGGGGAATAGGGATTCTGCCAAATGTCTTCCTTGGTATTCTTGAAACGTGGAACGGTATTTTTATGAACAGCTTTGCTCTTTTCAGCGATGTCAGCTCCAATCCACAGCGAAAATGCGGGGTAGGTGCCTATTTGCTCGTTCCTGCATCATACCTTGAAAACGCGTCGCACGACATTAACCGGGCTGATATCTCCGCAAAACTCCGCTTCAAGAGGTTTGCAGATACGTCATCGACAAAGCTCGAAGTCCAGACGGTTTTGTGGGCTTTGGAAAATTATCAAACAGAGTACTGTTGCTCTGATCCCGGGAATCTGCTGGTTTTTACCGACTCCCAGTGCGTTGCAGGACTTGCGGGAAGAAGGGCAGGCCTGGAGGCCAATCGGTTTCTTTCCCGGCGCTCGGGACAATTGTTACCGAACGCTCCCCTGTATCAAGGATTTTACGCCGCTTTTGACAACCTCGGTTTTGAGCTGGTCAAGGTTGAAGGGCACACCCGCGCCTGCTCACGCGACACCGTGCAGCAGATTTTTTCGTGTGTTGATCAGGAAGCGAGGAGAGCCTTAAGCATCTGGTTGGCTGAACCTGTTGAATGAAGGGTGATATGCACCGGCTTTTCGTCTGTCCGAAAGGGTTGGCCATGAAGCAGCTGATACCTGTCCTGCCAACCGGAAGGAGGACCATTCGTATCCCATGAACTGGCAGGTCTATATCATTCTCTGTTCTGACGAATCCCTGTATACCGGGATTACCACTGACGTCACCAGGCGTCTGCTCCAGCATGCAGCGGGTCAGGGTGCGAAGTATTTCCGCGGGCGCTGGCCGGAAAAGGTGGTGTATCTGGAAACCGGTCATACCAGGAGCAGCGCCAGCAGGAGAGAAGCGGAGATCAAGGCGCTGACCCATGCCGGCAAATGCCTCTTGGCCGGTGGGACGCAGAATTAAGCGGTCAATGACCAGGAATATCTCCACAGGAATATTGAAAATACAGTTTTAAGGGGTATGCTGAAAAGCACGTTATGTGAGGTACCGATAGATTCGCAAGGTGGGTGAAACTATGAGCGAAGAAAACAATCTGAAAGAACAGGCAGGTAAAGCACCGGAAAATACTGAAAAAGAGCAGGGTATCCGGAAATCTCCCGATCCGACAATTTTTCTCGTGGCTCTCCTTACCATTCTCGTGCTTTCCATATCGTACTTTTTTGTCTTTGCCTTGCCGAAAATGAAGCGAGATCAACTCGGGTTGGAAAAAGCGAAGTATGATCAGGAGAAGGAACTCCAGGAATCATATGTAAAATGTGTCGATGCTGCTGAAGATGAGTATGAGAGCTATATCAAGCTCAATGGACGTCCCGTGGAAAAACAACCGGGAGCCTATTCAGCTCCCGAGTATATCTGGCAGACAGCAGATAGAAACAGAAATGCCGCCCTCGACCAGTGTACCCGGCATTTTCGTCACTGACCAGCACGTGTCCCGTTGGAGGTCAAACCGGGAGGCACGTCACCTGCCTTCCAGCTGAATGCCCAGTGCTACGCTTCCCGGGCAAGCAGTGCTGCCAGACAACGGATATGCCGGTCATCGGTCCCGCAGCATCCCCCCAGAATTTTCATTCCCAGTTCCCTGCGCAGTGCGGCAACGTCTTCGGCAAAGGTTTCCGGCTTTTCCTCAATCAGATTGGTGCTGTTGTCAAGATCTTCGGGACTCAGGGCCGCGGTATTGGCAAGCAGCCCGATAATCCGCTCCCGGACCATGGGCGAAGAATTGCGTTCATGCAGCGTAGCGGCCCGGGCCAGCGAAGCATGGGTGCAGTTGATCATAAAGGCAAACGGCTTCGGGCTTACGGTGGCATCGATGGCAGCAATGGCATCACGCAGGGACGTCCCATCCAGTAAGGTCGCCTCTGGGCGGACGACAAAGCTGATGATGTACGGCCTGCCGGTTTCTGCGAGGGCAGCTGCCAGACCCTGTGCCTCGCAGAAGGCCGGCAGGGTGGAAGCAAGAAGGAAATCGGCCCCGGCCGCGGCCAGCTTCCCGGCTTGCCAGGAGTGGAACTTCCGCGCCTCGTCAACAGACAGTGCCTCGGAAGGACAATAGGCGTCGCCGCGACAGCTCATAAGACCGCAGATCGCCACTTTTTCCGCATACTCTCCGTAACTTCTTCGCAGTGAATCGAGAAACCGGAAATTGTCGCCATTCACGTCAAACTCTTCATAACCGGCCGCTGCGATCCGTTCCCGGCTTGCCCGCCAGGTTGGAGTTGACATGATGAGCGGCAATCCGAAATCGTGGCCGATATCCAGGTACTGCCGACAGATGGCTTCCAGCGCAGCACGTTTCGCATCGTCATAGAGGAAGGCCGCGTTGACCAGGTGTGGGTCAAGTTCCATTCCAGGGATGCGGCGCAGGCGCTCAATGACTGCTCCCTCGCCGAGGATGCACCGGGCGTGCTCAACGAATTCCGCAAAAGGGACAGGTTTCATTACTGTTCTCCCTCCGAACTTTCAAGGACAATCCCGTCAGAATGATTTGGACCAAAGGAGCATGAAACTGCTGCCGGAGGTACCGTTCCGCAGGAACTTGTTGTCGTAGGCGTATTCCAGGTAGAGTTGCGAGTCGTAAAAAAAGCCGGTGGTAAGGCCGACGGAAAAGGCTTCGCCATCCGCCGAATTCAATCTGAGCCGCAGCCTCTCGGATCCGGAGTAATCGGGCCGGTTGGCCCCCCACGCAAAGGTGGCACGCAGGTGCAGGTACATGAAAAACAGCAGCTCATAGCGGTACTCCAGGGTGCCGACCACATAGTCGGAGACCGGAAAATCGTTAAACAGTGCCCCGGGATACGGGAGCCGATATAGATCGTCGCTTTCGTTGGGGAAGGGACCTCCTCCGGCACGGAAGGCGGAGAACCGGTCGAGTTTTCCTACCGGTGAGACGCCGCCGTGCAGGTATCCGACGAATCGGTGCCGTTCCGATAGCCAGGGTATGCCGCTGGCGCCAATCAGATATCCGGAAAGTTTCAGATACTGCTGCGTATCGTTCTTCTTGAAGACCAGGTTGCCGAAGGTGCTGTCGGACCATGTATCCCTGAAAGTCATTTCAAGATCGCCACCGGCGGCCCAGCCCTCATGGGGTAACTCCATAATGTTACGCCGGAGACCGTCGTAGCGTGCACGAAACCGCAAGCCCTGGAAAAAAGTGTCCGGCGGCAGCAAAACATTCGCTCCGGTATCGCTGGTTCGTTTGTCGTAAAAATAGCCTCCCTGGTAATAAAGCTGGAGCCTCAGATCGTTGTCCGACTGAAACGGTGCCACCGGGATCCGAATTCCCGCGCCGAGCCATCCGGAGACGGTTCCCCAGGTAACGGAGCTTGACGTGACTTCTTTCCCGTCCT
>JAQUHM010000214.1 GCA_028683595.1 Geobacteraceae bacterium
CATTCGCGTCCAGCATGATTTCCGCAATGAGAAATTGGGATTCAAAATTCGTGAAGCTCAGCTGCAAAAAGTTCCCTATATGTTTGTCATTGGTGACAAAGAGGTCGAGACGGAAACTGTTACGCCGCGATATCGCGACGGCAGTAATCTCCCGGCCATGGGCGTGGCAGAACTTGTCAATTTTCTTGAACAGGAAGTAAAACGTTTCAAATAGGAGGTGTCGCCATAGCGAAACCCACAGTAAACATCAATCAGGCTATTCGTGCGCGGGAGGTAAGGGTTGTCGGTGCTGAAAGTGAACAGCTCGGCATTCTACCGCTCAGGGATGCCCTTGCCTTAGCGGAAAGTCAACATCTGGATCTGGTCGAAGTGTCACCGACCGCTGTCCCTCCTGTCTGCCGGATCATGGATTATGGGAAATATAAGTACCAGCAGAGCAAGAAGCTGCAGGAAGCCAAGAAGAAACAGGTTCAGATCCAGTTAAAGGAAATAAAGCTTAGGCCGAAGACCGACGAGCATGATCTCCAGTTTAAGATCAAGCATGCTCGACGTTTTATCGAAGAAGGGAATAAGGCCAAGATTTCGGTGGTTTTCCGTGGAAGGGAAATCACTCATATGGAGTTTGGTCAGAGAGCACTTGATCGATTTGTGGCTGAACTGGAAGATATCGCCACCATTGAAGTGCGACCCAAGATGGAGGGGCGCAGCATGTATATCATCATCTCTCCCAAAAAATAGCCGACCGTACTATTTCTTATATATACATAAAGGAGAATACGATGCCAAAGATAAAGACAAACCGAGGCGCAGCAAAGCGCTTCAAGAAAACCGGTACCGGAAAGATCAAGCGAGCTTGTGGTTTTACCAGCCATATTCTGACTTCCATGAGTCGGAAACGGAAGAGAAACCTCCGTCAGGGTGGTCTGGTGGCTGCAGCTGACGCTAAGAACATTGCAAAACTGATTCCGTACCTATAGTTTGGGAGACTGGCCATTAGCTACTGGTTCCCAGAAGAAGTCCGTGAACCGTGAGGAAACGTCTCCCCTTGCGGATCCGGCTAAATACAAGCAAAAGGAGTAACGTATGCCAAGGGTAAAAAGAGGGTTTAAAGCGAGACAACGAAGAAATAAGGTCTTGAAGCTGGCGAAGGGCTATCGCGGTGCGCGCAGCAAACTTTTCAGGAGCGCAACGGAAGCGGTAGATCGCGCCTTGAAGTATGCTTATCGCGACAGAAAGGTGAAAAAGAGAGATTTCAGAGCTCTCTGGATTGCACGCATCAATGCTGCATCCCGCCTGAACGGCCTGGCCTACAGCAAGTTTATCTATGGGTTGAAACTTGCAAATGTTCAGATTGACCGAAAAGTGCTTGCGGATATTGCTGTTTCCGATCCTCAGGCCTTCACCGAAATAGCTGGAATGGCAAAGTCAAATCTGTAGTTAGAAAATGGACTGAGAATACAGAAATGGGATACAACGTATCCCATTTCTTTTTTGACAATGATTGTGCAACCATTTTTGGTAATTGCCCTGTTGTCAGCGAAACGATCGTCTTGCTCAATCGTTCCCGTAGTTACGATGTGTAGCGTTCCTTGCACGCTGTGAATCCGCCAGGTGCAACGTATTTCACAATTGGAAGGTAGCTGATTATGAAAGAAAAACTGGAGACCTTGCTGCAGGATGGGTTGACTGAGCTGTCGGGTGTGACATTAGAAGAGTCGCTTCACGAGTTGCGCGTCAAGTACCTGGGTAAAAAAGGCCTGTTGACCTCAGTCATGAAGGGCTTGGGGTCTCTCTCATCGGAAGAGCGTCCGGTAATCGGGCAAATGGCAAACGTAGTGAAGGCTCAACTTGAGGAAAGGGTTGACAGTGTTCTTCAGGAAATCCGCCAGAAAAATAAAATTGAGAAGTTACAAAGTGAACGACTCGATGTTACGCTGCCCGGCCGTCGAAGACCTTTGGGAACCAAGCATCCGATTTCGATGGTGATAGAGGATATAACCGAGATCTTTGCCGGACTCGGTTTCAAGGTAGCTGAAGGTCCTGAAATTGAAATGGATTATTACAATTTCGAAGCCCTTAATATGCCGAAAGATCATCCCGCCCGTGACATGCAAGACACTTTTTTTGTTAACGACTCCATCGTACTTAGAACCCATACTTCACCGGTGCAGATCAGGACGATGCTCAAACAGGATCCCCCTGTCAGAATTATCGCTCCTGGAACTGTTTATCGGTGCGATTCCGATGCTACTCATTCACCTATGTTTCATCAGATCGAGGGACTGCTGGTGGACAAGGGGATTACGTTCGGAGACCTTAAAGGTATCCTGACAATATTTGTTAATCAATGTTTTGGTTCGGGGACCGGGGTACGATTGCGACCCAGTTTCTTCCCTTTTACAGAGCCGAGTGCCGAGGTTGATATTGCCTGTGTGATGTGCAAAGGGAAGGGCTGCCGGATTTGCAAGAACACCGGATGGCTTGAGATCCTTGGTGCAGGTATGGTTGACCCGGAAGTTTTCCGTCATGTTTCGTATGATTCTGAAGCATATTCCGGTTTTGCTTTTGGGATGGGGATCGAGCGGATAGCGATGCTTCGCTACGGCATCAGTGATATGCGGCTGCTGTTTGAGAATGATCTCCGTTTTTTATCACAGTTTTAACTCTCTCTCTGAAGTGATACTTGAGGGAGCAGAGTCCAACCTATGAAAAGTGTGAGACTATGATCGTTACCTATAATTGGTTGAAAGAATTTGTTGATTTTGATTTAACCCCGGAGGCCTTGGCTGATCTCCTTACCATGATCGGTCTCGAGGTTGAAGGCATCCAGAAAGTTGGCGCTGACCTTGATGATGTGGTCGTGGCGATTGTCCGAGAGAAAGTGCAGCATCCCAATGCCGACAAGCTTTCTCTTTGTCAGGTGGATAATGGCAAAGAGGTTCTGTCAATTGTCTGCGGTGCACAGAATTTCAAGGTAGGTGACACAGTGGCCTTGGCGCAAATCGGTGCTGTTCTTCCCGGAGATTTTCGTATCAAGCGCTCAAAAATTCGTGGATCTGAATCATTCGGTATGCTCTGTTCGGAAAAGGAGCTTGGTCTTGCTGAAGAATCAGAAGGAATTATGGTTCTTCCTGCAGGGCTGCACCTTGGTACCCCGGCCTTTGAGGCACTGGGACTGAAGGATGTTATCTTTGAAATAGGTCTTACCCCGAATCGTGCAGATTGCCTCAGTGTGATCGGTATTGCTCGTGAAATAGCTGCAATGCTTGGCAAAAAGGTTACGTATCCATTACATGCTGTGATGGAAAGCGGACCGGCTATAGATACCGTGGCTAGTATCAAAATTAACGATGCGGATCTCTGCCCGCGCTACATGGCGCGCTATGTCACAGGGTGTGCGGTCGGACCTTCTCCTGCCTGGATGGTCAAGCGATTGAATTCGGTAGGGATACGTTCTATCAACAATGTGGTAGATATTACCAACTATGTTCTTCTCGAATATGGTCACCCTCTCCATGCCTTTGATTATCGTCTTCTTGCAGGTGGTACTGTTATTGTAGAGCGTGCAGCAGAGGGAGAGCCGTTTGTGACCCTCGACGGGCAGGAAAGGGTGTTAACGTCCGAGGATCTTACCATCCGTGATGCCGAGAAGGCTATTGCCCTTGCTGGAATCATGGGCGGAGGAAACTCTGAGATATCGGATACGACGACCGATATTCTGTTGGAAAGCGCCTATTTTGCTCCTTCAGCCATTCGCAGGACAGCACGTCGCTTAGGGATGCATACCGAGGCTTCTCATCGTTTCGAAAGGGGTGCTGATGTCTCGGTCCTTCCCCGTGCCCTGGATCGAGCGGTTTCTTTGATGGCGGAACTCACTGGGGGGAGGATTGCGGTCGGCACCATTGACGTATATCCATCACCGGTTAAACCCCGAGTCATATCGGTCCGGCTTGAGCGGATTGCGCGCATCCTGGGTATTGAAATCCCTCTTGATGATGTGAAGAGGATATTTCATAATTTGGAGTTTACCGTAGATTGCCCTGAGCCTGGTCTTTTCCAGGTTACGGTCCCTACATACCGGATCGATATTGAGCGTGAAATTGACCTGATTGAGGAAGTTGCTCGGCTGAACGGCTATGAGAATATTCCTGTTACCATGCCGAAAGTTTGCACATTTTCCGATCTCCCATCCCCTCATCAGGCACTAGAGAAGAAGCTCCGTGATCTCTTTATCGCTCACGGACTCTCCGAGGTTATAACGTATTCCTTTGTCAATCCTTCCGTTTTTAATAAAATTCTGCTCCATGAAAACGACCCGAGAAGGAAGCCGATCAAGGTTCTAAACCCGCTTTCGGAAGACCAGTCAGTAATGAGAACCACTCTTTTGCCCGGTTTGCTCGAGGTAACTGCAAGAAATCTGAGTTTCAGGCTATTGAATGTTCAGGTTTCCGAAATGCGACGGATCTATCTTCCTGCTGACGATAAGGATCTGCCGGTTGAGCCTGTCTATGCGGCCGGTATATTAACCGGTTTGCGGGATCCGGAAAGCTGGAGCCGGAGCGCTGAGCCGCTTGATTTTTATGATGTCAAGGGAATACTGGAGAATATTTTTGCAACGCTCGGTATTTCCAACGTTATGTATGAAGCAAGGGATCTGGAGCCGTTTTATCATCCAGGTAAAGCTTGTAGCGTGTTTGTCGGTAAAGACCACATCGGGTCTTTTGGTGAAATTCATCCGACAGTGCAGGAAAACTATGCAATTGAAAAACCCTTGTATTATTTCGAACTGAATATTGAAAAAATGCTTTTATTCTGTACGGACGTTACTTCCGTTTCACCACCTCCGCGCTTTCCGGAAACCTTCCGTGATATTGCCATGCTGATCAAGGACGATATCGAGACAGGGGTTATTCTGGATTGTATTCGGGCGAACAATATTAAAGAAATTGAAAATGTTGAACTATTTGATCTCTACAAAGGGTCCGGCATTCCTGATGGCCATAAAAGTATTGCTGTCAGGGTGCGGTATCGTTCCCCGGAGAGAACGCTCACTGATGAAGAGGTCAATCAGTTGCAGGAGCACGTTGTGCAAAATCTTCTGAAAAAAATAAAAGTTTCTATCAGGTAAAAATGGGTTGATAATCTCCGCCTGCTATGCTATAAATCCAAACGCACTTCAGTCTTTTTGTCTCTTTCTAACCATTTAATATTATTGATTTTGAGGGATATTATGACAAAATCCGATATGGTCGAAAAGATTTACGAAAAAATCGGTTTTTCAAAGAAAGAATCTGCCGAGCTTGTAGAGATGGTATTTGATATTATTAAGGGCACTTTAGAGTCTGGCGAAAAAATCAAAATCGCCGGTTTTGGTAATTTTGTCGTGAAGGAAAAGGCAGATCGTCGAGGCCGTAACCCCCAGACCGGTGAAGAGATCGTTATCTCTGCCCGAAAAATACTTACCTTCAAGCCAAGCCAGGTTCTTAAGTCGGCGATTAATACAAAGTAGCGCCTCTGCGGAGGAATTTTGGACACCAAGCTTCCGGATAAGCAGTACATGAAGATTGGTGAGGTTTCCCGAATAACATCGCTGAACTCTTCAGTGCTCCGATTCTGGGAGACCGAGTTTCCTCAGTTGCGCCCTGTAAAGAGTCGTTCCGGGCAGAGACTTTATACTCGTGGAAATGTAGAATTGATCCTGAATATCCGCCACTTGCTCTATCAGGAAAAGCTGACCATTGCCGGTGCTAGAAACCGAATTGCCAGGCCTTCGGACTTTCCAGAGATGACAGTTTCTGACGAGATGACAAATGCTGGCAAGAATAATCTGCTTGATGAGGTACGACAAGATTTGCGGGAGTTGCGTGATTTGCTGCGCTAGGTTTTCTCTCAATTTTTGTCCAAGTATCCTGTCGGCAATACCAGGGAAAGTATCGGGGCGTAGCGCAGCCTGGTAGCGCACTAGACTGGGGGTCTAGTGGTCGCTGGTTCGAATCCAGTCGCCCCGACCATAATAGAAAGAGAAACGGTTGGCTTTCCTTATTGCCCTGCCGTTTCTCTTTTTTTTTGACCGACAAATATCAGCTATCCCGATTTATTAAGAAAATAATTATTTAAAAAAGAGCATTAGTTATGTATAAGTATGATGTGTTTCTTTGGAGGGGGGATGTGTTATGGTAATACAGGTTATTTATCAAGATGAAAAACGGTTTGGCGCTGTTCATGCTTCCCGACTAGGGTCCCTTATTCGTTCCGGCCAATTGTTTGCTTTCCGTCGCGCACAGGGGTGGGTTATTATAGAGAAGGACCCGGTCAGGGAACCGGGTGGAAGCTACTCCGGACCTGAGCGGCGAGATGATGTTTCTTCCTTCGCCAGTTCATTTTTCGCAGATTGTAATGAAGGCGGGCAAGGTTCTGATGAAAATTCGAAAAATGTTTTTGCAGAATCGGAAAGTATAAAAATACTGGAATCGTACTATAAAAAGTGGTTCGTCACAGTAATCAGTAAGTAATTTTGTTCTTTAACAATTGAAAAGCATGAGTTCCATCAGGTAGTTATGGAAGCGCGACCAACCATTCTATCTGAGAGAGGAACCCATGCTTATCAAACA
>JAQUHM010000215.1 GCA_028683595.1 Geobacteraceae bacterium
GTCGAGTTGTATGACTTTGCACAGAAAATGGCGAAAGAGTTGGGCTGGGAATTGAACATGGATCTGGGCGGGCATCGCTTGGGGGACTATTCCAGTGCTGAACATTACGAGGGACCTTTGCATGAGATCGCGTTTCACCCATCAAGCAATATCTGGATGGTTGAAATTCATATCCGCAATCACGAGAATACATTCGGCGCATTTTACGAAGACCTGCTTATTCAGCAGCCACAACCAGCAGCATAATCACAAGGAGAATCAGGTATGAGCATCAACATTAGCGAAGAAATCAGCAAAAACTTTCACCTTTTCTGGGACAACTACCCGGCACCGGTCATGCTGGTACAGAAGGACAGGACCATCCTCGGAGTCAACAAGGCCGGCCAAGCTGCTGGCTATCCCGTTGGAGTGAGATGCATCGACCTCGGAGAGAAAAAGCACCACGAAGGTTGCGCAGCGGACAAGGCATTACAGGAGGGAGCAGCAGTGCGTGCGGTCGTTTACTTAGAGCACGCGGGTATAGTCGGGGACGTGAATTGGATTCCGCTGGCGGGTTCAAATGACCTCTTCTTGCATTTCATCGATGACATCACTGAGTATGCGGCTGAACGCCTGCTCCCTGCAAAAACCTGCGGGTGTTAGCCACAATAACTGGAAAAAACCTACTCGACACGGACAAGTCGAGGGAAACGCAACATCAGCATTCTCCAGTGAAGCGCCTCCATTTCCATGCCTAAAATGCGCGTTTTCCCGAACCGGGGTGCCCTTGCATGAGGGGCACCCCCTTTTTATTTCCAACACTCGCCGGCATTCGACCGCCAGCCAGTGTTTTATTCCGTGATCTTACCCCAAGTCCTGCTTTGGCCGTGTGTCGGTCAAACAAAATTTTTCGAAGAGGTGCAAAGTCAAATCTTTCCCATCGGAATATCTATTCTTTCCTTAAACGACTAAAAAGCCTGCCTAATTGTTTGTCTTAGGCAGGCTTTTATAAATCATGTTTACATTTATTCCACATCATAACTTGACGGCTGTCTACGGGACAGGCAATCAGCTTTTCGACAAATTTGAAGAAGTTGAAGAATATAACCCTGAAGGGGTGAAAGCTGGGACGACGGTGCTTGGGGATCTGCGAAAAATGGTCTAATATTCCGCAGAATTCAGCAGTTGAAGCTGCACAGGTTCATGGATTCATCGCTATCAGGGAGTCTTACTGAGTTTGATCCTTGTCAAACAAAACACCGGCTGCAAGGTTTACGATGTTACTATGCAAAACGACATCCTCCCCAAGGCAGCCAAGTGAAAGTTATGGCACCCCCCTTCGGAACGACATCCGACACCTCCAACCAGCGCGGGGTGACCTATGAAAGAGAACAATACTGCGCGATTCAGCCTGACTCACCCCGGGGCCTACTCACTGCTCCTTGCCAGCGCGTGGACCGTGCTGGTTGCCGTCTCCCTGTATCTGACCCTGTCGGCGCAGAGAGGGGAGATTGAAAACATAGCCAAGAACGTAGCCCGGGCTTACATAGACAAGGACATTCTGTTCCGGGACTGGAATGCCCTTCATGGGGGTGTTTACGTACCGGTATCACCCTTTACCCAACCGAACGAATTCCTACCGTTGTCAATGACACGGGAGAGGGACATCGTCACTCCCTCGGGCCGAAGGCTGACCCTGGTCAATCCGTCATACATGACGCGTCAGCTCTATGAGCTGTCGTTGAGAAAAAACCGCATCTCTGGTCGCCTGACCAGCCTCAGGCCGCTCCGGCCCGAGAACGGACCCGATCCGTGGGAAAGGGGGGCATTGGAGGCCTTCGAGAGGGGAGCCACGGAGACAGCTAGCATCGCAACCGGGCCGAACAGGAACTTCTCAGGGCAAACGAAATGCTGGAAAACCTGGCCACCACGGATGCCCTGACCGGCATCAGCAATCGCAGGAAGATGCTTGAGCTGCTTGAACTGGAAATGGGAGAGGCAGCGAGATACGGGACTCCGCCTTCCCTCGTATTCTTCAACATAGACCGTTTCAAGACAATCAACGACTCGCTGGGGCACGAGGCCGGGGACCTTGTGCTGAAGGAGCTTGCCCTTCTGGTTCGGGGAACGATTCGTCAGACCGACATCTTCGGCCGGTTTGGTGGCGAGGAATTCCTGATCCTTGCCCGTCATGACGAGTTGAAGCCGGCTTACGACCTTGCTGAAAAGGTAAGAATGGCCATAGAGCAGCATGATTTTGCCATCGATGAGACCGTGACGTGCAGCTTTGGCGTTACGTTGTTTCGTGCCGATGATACTCCGCAAAGCTTTATAGGAAGGGCCGATGAAGCCATGTATGAAGCCAAAAGGAGTGGAAGAAACCGCGTCGCTGCAAGGCTGTAGTCTGATGCGACTTCTGAACGCCGAGACAAACAGATTCCTCCTTTACGATGACTCCAACCAAGCTAAATCACGCGCAATTTGAGTCAATCGAGCAACATCCCCCCACCACCCCAGCTACACCCCCCGCGGATAATTATAAGTAGGAGGGAAATTTTATCAGAAGGCGAAAGGTAGTCGTTCATGAAACCGATCGTGTTCATCATCCTCACCCTTTTACTCCCGCACATGGCATCGGCGTTCTGCTTCGAGGAGGCCGGAATTGAGTACGGCATATCACCGCTCCTTCTCCGGAGCATCGCCCTGCATGAGAGCGGCATGAACCCGGTGGCAATCTGCCGGAACGCCAACGGCACCTACGACTACGGCCTCATGCAGATCAATTCCAACTGGGCCAAGGTATTGGGCACGGAACACTGGACGAGGCTTGGCGACCCCTGCACCAACGTTCGAACCGGGGCCTGGATCCTGGCCAAGTGCATGCGTCGTCATGGCTATACCTGGAAGGCGGTCGGCTGTTACCACAGCAACACCCCGGGCAGGAGTGTACGGTACGCCGGCCGCATCGCCGCCCTCATGGCAAGGCAGGCCGGGTCGACCGAAAGCCTGATCCGTAAGCAGACAGTTTTGACGCAGCCACCCGACCCTTTCTCCACCACTTGGAACGATGAGTCTGGAAAGCCTCTGTAGGGAGGTCGCCAGGGAGCACCGGCTGCCCGCCGGGGAGACCAGGGCGATCCTGGAGCAGACCCTGTCGGACGCCCTGACCGAGGCCTTCGGCAGGCGGGTCATCGTGTCTCTCTCCGGAGAAGATCTCGCCATCTACCGGGAGACAGGGAGAAGCGGACCCGAAGGACTGGAACGGCTCTACCCCCGGCAGATCCGCAAGGAGGTGGTTCGGCTCTGCCGGTATCGGGTCGAGACGGAACTGAACAGGAGAAAAGCTATCAGAGAGTACGACTTTCTGAAGCCCCTTCAGGGATCGGTCGTCAGGGGAGTCGTAGACTGGGTCATGCATGACGGCTCCCTCGCGGTGCTGTTCCCTGTCGATGAGCTGTTTAACTGCCGGGAGGTTGCCGGGACCTGCCCGGTGGCCCAGCAGCCGCCAAGGGAACGGGGAGCTTACCGACAGGGGGAGTCAAGATTCTTCTTCGTTTCCTCAGTCCGCCTGGTCGGCTGGGATAAGGAGCTGCTGGTCCAAATCCGGCTCAGCCGCACGACCCGAAGGCTTCCCGAGGCCCTTCTCACGGTGGAGACAGGCATGACTGGAATCCGGTGCACCCGCAGGATTGCGGGAAAAATCAGCCAGATCGAGTCACGGAAACGGCTCTCCAGGGAGGCGATACTGGCCGTGGCTGCTGAACTGGGGGAAAGGGTAAAGGTCATATGGGAATCTTCAGCCGGTCCGTGAGAAACTCAATCGGCGGCGGAACTGCCACCGACCTGGGCACGGGGTTCAGTCTCGCCGACAGGACACGAATCCTGGACATCACGATCCCGGACCGGGACCGTTCCCGCCACACCTTTGTCTTCGGCACCACCGGCGTGGGCAAGACCCGCCTGGCGGAGTACCTGATCGAGCAGGACATCCGGAAGGGCTACTCGGTGGCATTCTTCGACCCCAAGGGGGACCAGGAGATCTTCGCCAAGATCGTGGACGTGGCGGAGCAGTGCGGCAGGCTTAACGAGCTGATGCTGGTCACCCCCATCTACCCGGAGTACTCGGCCATCATCGACCCCATGGCCTACTACTTCATGGTGGACGAACTGGTGGGGCACGTGGTCTCCGGCATCAAGGGGGGCAAGGAGCCGTTCTTCCGCAACATCGCCAAGGACATCACCCTGGCGGCGATCCTCTCCATCAGGCTGATCGCGGCGGCTCAAAATCAGAAGCCGCTCCTGAACTTCAACGAGCTGAGGAAGGGAATCCGGCGCTCGACCCTGAAGGAGTACCGGGAGGCCCTGCTGACCATCGCCACCACCGAGGCGGAGGAGGTGGCCGGCATGATCCAGGACGTCCTGGAGTCCCCGCAGGAATACTACGCCAAGGTCTCCTCGTCGCTCCGCACCGCCCTGGTGGAACTCTCCTCGGGCAATATCGGCAGGATCATCGGCAAGGCGGACGAAAACCGCTTCATCAAGCGGCTGGAACAGGGAAGACGGGTGATCCTCGCGGTCCATTCGGGCTCGCTCATCACCCGGGAGGCTGCGGCGACCCTCTGCAAGGTGATCATCTCCATCATCCAGTCCTTCATCGGCCGGACCTACCTCTCCAACCGCCGCCGGGTCACCCCTCCCGTCTCCATCTACCTGGACGAGTCCCAGTCGCTCCTCTACCAGGGAATCGAGGAGCTGTTCGCAAAGGCAGGGAGCGCCGGGGTGATGGTGAACGCCTTCGCCCAGTCGGTAAACCAACTCTACGCGGCCGTGGGAGAGGAGTTCGCCAAGAGCATCCTGGACAATACCAACACTAAGCTCTTCATGCGCTGTCCCGACGCCGAGACCTCCGCCTACGCCACCGAGCACTTCGGCGTGCACAAGGTCCTGGCTCCCATCATGCAGCCCACCGGCGGCATCACGGCCAGGGAGGTGGAGGAGGACGTGCTCCGGGTGTCCGACATTCTGGACCTGGGGCAACAGGAGTTCTATCTCATGACCTATTCTGGCCGGTACCGGGGGAGGATCAGGGACGTCAGCCCATCACTGTTGAAGATAAAATTTCCGGATGTGCCGGCAGGTGTGCCGATACCGGCCGAAAAGGGCAAAGACAAGGTGGAAGAATCGTGACGTGGGCAATGGCGACAGTCATGGGGGTGCTCATGCTGATCTTCGTCTACGCGATAGGCAGACGGAAGAGCGTGGATGTCCAACCGGAATCATCCAGGAGCACTGATCATCCCGCTGACGGGCATCAGATAGCGCTTGGCGACCTTTCTCAAGTCTGGAACCGGCCCGAGGAAGAGCGAGTGATCAGTTTGGCGGAGCTTTCCAAAAACTGGCTCGCGCATCCGCAGGCTCCAATCAAGGTGCCGGAACCTCCGTCCCCTGCCTTCCGGCACCCGGAGA
Source organism: Geobacteraceae bacterium (assembly GCA_028683595.1). GTDB lineage: Bacteria > Desulfobacterota > Desulfuromonadia > Geobacterales > Geobacteraceae > RPRC01. The sequence continues at coordinate 5,446 of JAQUHM010000215.1, forward strand.
TAGCGGAATTCCACCGGGAGTTGGTGGAGGGCAAGGCCAACATGGTCGAAAACGTCCGCCTCTGCATCGACGAGCTGCTCCGGGTCCTGGACCAGGAAGGGGAGTGTCCCTCAGTGGTGAACCGGAACAGCAAAGAAATGGAAGGTAAACTGGAGACGAACGTTTTTGCCAGGCTGGCCGGGCTTCCCCTCTATTTCCACTCCCTGAACGTCGCCCGGGAGATGGCGGCCCGCTGCAGCCAGCCGCTCATGTCTCCGAAAGAGGTAATTACCGGCCTGGCCCACGACCTGGGAAAGCTCCCCACCTACCAGGAGGCCATGTACTGCACCGGCGACCACCCCCTCATTGCCCCGACTGTCCTGGAGAAGATCGAGTCTTTCCGGAATCTGACCTACGCCGAAGAGGTTGCCGATGCCGTGCGCCAGCACCACCGGGCACAGCCGGAATCGGACCTGGCTAAACGGTTGAAGAGCGCGGACCAGATCTGCCGAACCAGGGAGATCGCGACCCTGCTCGGCCCGGTCAACAAGGAGCCGCTGGGTGAAAAAGGAGCGATGGACAGGCATGGGGAGAAGGATACCCCCCGGAAGCCAGTGGCCGAGACTCCGGAGTCTCCAGTCCAGGCGTCAAGCGACTCGCCAAAGAAACCGGACGGGGCAGTCACTACAGAGGAAAGCCAGGAGGCCAACGTGACCGTCTTCGGGGCCTATCCTGACCAGGATCCGGATATCTTCGGCATGACCGGCGGCACGGATGAGCGGTTCGAAAACACCCTGGTACCCATCGAATGGTTCGACCCGGCTGCTATCCTCTCCTACCTGAAACAGTTCATCAACCGGATGAAGGGGGGACGGTTCGTTGCCTTCTCCATGCCGGACGGAACGGTCTACGTCCAGGTGGCGTTTTTCTGGATGGCAGCGAAAAGGCTGTCAAAGAACGACTCGAAGCTGCTCTCCGCGGACGCGGACATCCAGGCGCGGCGGGACATAATGTTCTCCATGGTGGAGCTGCTGAAGGAGCGGAAGGCTATCGCCACCGACCTGCTGGGCTCGGGATTCTTCATGGCCAGGTTCGTCGTCAACCCCGATTCGGAGGCCCCCCGTGAAGACAACTTCATCCCCTTCCGGGCCGA
>JAQUHM010000009.1 GCA_028683595.1 Geobacteraceae bacterium
TTTCACATACATCAATCCTGCGGCAGCCATGTAGTGGGAGTTCTTGAAGCTTGCATTAGAGAAGTCGGCGATTGAATCAAGTGATTCACCGCTTTCTAGTCCAGTATGGCAAGTTATGCAGGTATTCGATTCGGCAACATCGGGGAATACTGCTGCAGTTCCATTGAACATATAGCTCGCAGTGAATGCGCCTGGATTACGTACCACGCCCTTGCCGGCGTTACTGTGGCATCCCCAACAGTAAAGCAGTTCGTTCTGGTTAGAGCCTGTAGCTGCGGTCCAACCGGAAAGATGACTGAAGTCGTTGTTCGTTGGGTCGTACGTTGTTGGATTGGTCAAATAGTTTGACGCACCGGTGGAAGTGTGGCAGCGTTGACAGGTTGCGCGGTTGTTGGTACCGGTCGTTTGGTCCCAATTGTAGTGAACCCAGGCTGCGCCGGCAGCTTCATCTACTCCGGCATCCATAACGGCGTTGACTTGCTCAACAGACCTGGAGTATGGGGCCGCTGCCTCATATTTAATTGTCAGCAATCCGCCAGCATGTCCAGACTGGGACCAGTCACTGTAAATGGTGGCGTCTGCCAGAGTGGTGCCTGCCAGAGTGGTGCCTGCCGTACGGGTGTTGGTTTTTGATTCATGGTTATGGCAATCAAAACAAGGATTGGTACCATTGGTGCGGAGTACGTAGCCTTCGACCACGCTAGTTGTCGCCGGGTTGTCGTAGTGAGTTGTTGGAATTGCCCGGTACCATGAAGTGTTGTGATGGCCGACTTCAACAGTCACAAGGCCGTTTGGAGTGGTTGTTCCCGAACCTGCAAGTACACCAGCCGGGTTGATGTAGGTATGGCACTGGGTGCACAGTTTGTACTGGTTATTTCCGGTATTGGACACTGAGCCAACCATGGTACTGGGTGCCCAGGTGGTGTCAACACGCAGTTGCTCAGGCTTGTGCGTCACATGGCAGGTGTTGCATTTGATTGGCTCGCCGGTTCCTGCAGTTAGATCTCCGGGAGCGAGGCTGGCAAGCGTGGTATCCAGTGCTTCACCGTCACCGGTGAAGCCTGCCTTAGCTCCAAGAACGGCGCCCTGGTGGGTGTGGCAGCGATTACAAACCGAACTTTCCTCAATCACCACATTGTAGTGTTTTGACTCAGTATACGCGGTAACAAGACCATCGCTGTTATGGCAGCGTGCACACTGCTCATGGTTCGGGTTGGGGTAAGGAATCGGGCCGACGCCGTTATGCATGGCACCACCACCATGGCAGTCCTGGCAGCCAACTGAGTTCAAGGCATGCACGGATGCCTGGTAGTTGGCAACAATGGGATCTCCGCTCAGCGGTTCAGCCCATGAGCTGTGACAGCCAATGCAAAGAGCCTCATCAACCTTGGCAACACCACCGACTTCATCTGCCCCAGCTGGCGTAGCTCCTTCCTTATTGCCGGAGCCGCAGCCGGTAAAAGCTGCCGCTAACAGCAGCAAGGCGAACGTTACGAAAATACGTTTTGTTATCCTACTCATACTGTCTCCTCCTCCATTCTTGTGGCGTGTCGGTCAGTAGGTTCCCGGCAGGTGACACTTGGTGCATACCCTGCTGCCTGCTCTGTCCTTGTAATTGTCCTTAATGCTGCCCCAATTCCTGGGGTGGGGATTTGTCATGCCACTTCTATGGCATTGAATGCAGGCATCACCATCAGGATGGCAAGTCTGGCATGACTGAAGGTTTCGTCGTGCCTCTGTTGCATGTTCCTGAGCGCTTGCTACGTTGTAACCCTGGTGATTAGGGCCAAGCATCAGGTGAGATTTGATGTGAAGTGATCCCTTCGGATAGCGGCTGTGGCACTCGTTGCAGTAGGATGGTTCGTGGCAGCGGTTACATGTCTGGGGATTGTCAAGCGCCTTGACCGGGTGAATCATGATAAAGTCAGCGCGATGGCTTCGTGGGACATAATCACGCTGGTAGTTTCGAGTGCTCAGGTCCGGATCGATTCCCCCGCCTGAATGGCAGTCGAGACAGAAAGACTGCTCGTGGCACTGGGAACAGTTGCTTCCGGGTGTGTTAGCGACGTCTTTATGGCTCTCAATCCAGTCTGCACCATGGTTGGGTGCCACGCCTTCACTTTTGTGGCACTCGCTGCAATCGCTGATTTTCATCTCGGCATAGTCTTTATGGGACTCTTTTGCGGACTGGCTTGCAGCGTCCTTTTGTGGCTCATTTTCCGTCGCTTTCTCGGCGATGGCAATATGGGCGACGAAGGTCGACAGAGCAAGAAGCATAAAGATTAAGAAATATTTTTTCAAAGCTCCCCCCCTTTCTAGAAATCGTAGTTAAAGACGAAACGTCCTTGCACATCATTAGTGTATCTCTCGTTGGAGTTGTCCTCAATACGGAGAGATGCGGTCATGTTCTTTGCCAGACGATACTTGCCGCCGATCCAATAGAGGCGGGCGGTACCGTCGCTCAATACTAGATCGCGGGTATAGACGTCGTAACCGATTCCAGCGGCCAGTTGCAGGGTCTTGGTTATATCGTAGTATGCATTGGCGAGGACACCGTTTGTGCTGCCGTTGTAACCCTGGTTGTTGTCGTACTCCAGGTTGATAAACAGTGAATCAATCGGCCGCAGACCGCAGCCCACATGGTAGATGTGTCCCCTTCCGCCTTCACCGAACCACTGAGAGGTATATCCGCCGTTTAATGTTATCATGCTGTTGATGGTGTAGTCGGCGCGGAAAACCGCTTCCTGGTATTGGTCGACTGCGAACACGGAATAGAAGGAGGTTGCGTCGAAGGTGGGATAGCTTTGGTAATACTCACCGGTCAGGACCAGGTTTGACATGGGGAAGTATTTCACTCCGCCCAAAACCTCGCTAAAGGTTTCCGAAGTAAGATCGAATCGGGTATTGCCGTAAACTTTCAAGCTGTTCAGGATATTCTGCTTGAACGTTGCTCCAATGGTATCCCGGGCGACATCCCATCTGTCCCATTTTCGGAACCAGCTGACTTCCAGATCAGTTGATCTGAAGCCGTACAGGTAGGCGCTTAATGCAAGAGCGAGATCGCCCCCATGCCCTGCTTCGCCGTCAAGGCCAAATATGACATTCCTTCCGAAGGCGGCCGAAAAAGCAATGGGACCGATATTCTTCAATCCAACCTGGCCACCGTCAATAATTGCGGTTCCTGCGGCATAGTTAACGAACTGTCGGCCGAGGCGAATATCCACCTTGTCGAACAAGTCGCGATATTCGGCGTACAGATAGTAGAGCCTTGCGTTGAAACCTTCACCGTTATTCAGGTCCTGGTTCATTCGTCCATAGCCGTAAATGGAAAATTTACCTGCTTTGTCAATATTTGTAATTGATAATCGCAGGTACTGACCGACTTCAACCTGTCTCTGATCGTTGTAATCGTTGTTGAACCATTCCAGTTGGGTTGAGCTTCTACCGTGAATCTCAACGGACCAGGCAGTTGCCGGCAACAGAAGTGTTAAGGTCAACAACAGCCGAGGAACCCATTTTGCTGCCATCAGGTAACCCTCCCTTTTGTGAATTGAATTGCATGGTAAGAGGTGAAACAATCGTCAGATTGAATCGTATTTAAAAGCATCTCCAAGCATTAAAGCATTTTGCAACGAATATCGCCGGTGTCAACCGTCCGGTTTCGTTTGTGGCATTCTGTAGTTTAGGGGAGGTAAAAAACTTTGATTTGGTTTATAGTAAAACAGTATTTTAAATAGGTATAAGAATTTATATACTAAACTATCTGAAAAAATCTATATGTCAATCCAAAATGTAAAGAATTGTATTTATTTTTGCGTAAAAAAATGTTTAATTAGAACAACTTATGGCAAACTGTAACACCCATGTGTATAAAACACTCATAGCAATTTTTTGGTTAAAGTTAAGACTATTACAGCTAAATGGAGAATGGTATGAGGGTAGTCGGATTGACTGGAGGCATCGCTTCCGGGAAGAGTTTTGTTGCTAATATTCTTGAGAAATTTGGTGCAGTAGTTGTCGATGCAGATCAACTTGCCCGAGAGGTTGTGGCACCGGGAGAACCTGCATATTGTGCAATTGTCAAAGAATTCGGGAGTGCCGTCGTGGGACCGGATGGTGTGCTTGATAGAACGGCGTTGGGAAGAATTGTGTTTGCCGATGCGGCAGCACGGAAAGTTTTGGAAAAAATAACCCATCCATGCATAGCCGAGCGAGCGGCCCGGAGGATTGAAGATGAGCGAATGCGGGGTACCTTAGTGCTTTTTTATGTGGTTCCTTTGTTGATCGAGGCCGGGCTTACCTCCATGGTCGATGAAATCTGGCTGGTTTTTGTGGGCAGGGAAGTGCAGATCGCGCGGTTGATGGAGCGCGATGCCATTTCTTGTGAGGAGGCCTTACGTAAAATTGAAGCGCAGATGCCGTTATGCGAAAAGACCGCCTATGCCGATGTGATTATCGACAATAGCGGTCTTCCTGAAGAAACGAAGCACTGCGTTACGGTTGAGTGGAAACGTCTGCTGGCGCGGATGTCCTCGACTGGTAGCTGAACGTTTGATCGCTACTTGTGAAAACCGAGTTTTGTGGATATTTCGTCAGCGGCTTTTATTGCCAGCGGGATGAGCTCCTTTTCCAGTCGTTCTATGGAGAGTCTCATGGCTGGTCCAGAGATACTGAGGGCACCGACTATTCTCCGGGTATAATCCCGAATCGGGGCACTGACGCAACGAACGCCCACATCCAGTTCTTCATCGTCAATGGCATATCCCTGTTCTGCCACTTGTTTGAGGTGTTTTTTCAATTCCTCCCGGTCCGTGATCGTGTTCAATGTCAAGGGTTTCAAATCCCTGGTGGGGAAATATTCGTCGATCTCTTCTTCGGACAGATTGGCGATCTGGACTTTGCCTGCGGCGGTACAGTAAGACGGAAGCCGAGACCCTACTCGAGGGACAACGCGAACTGTCAGGTCGGTTTCTACAACGTCCAGGTAAATAATGTTGAAATCTTTCAGTATTGCCACGTAGGACGTCTCGTTGCATTCCTTGACGACTTCTTCCAGTACCGGGCGTGATTGCCGGAGCAAGCCCATCTGGTTGACAAACGTCTGACCCAGTTCCAGGGTTTTCAGGCCCAGGCGATAGTTTTCCGTTACCTTGTTCTGCTCGATGTACCCTCGGGATTCAAGGGTGGCTAGCAGGCGGAAGACATTGTTCTTGTGGAGTTGCAGTCGTTTGCTCAGTTCGGTTACACCCAGTTCGTCCACCTCATCGTGGAACTGTTCGAGCAGGTCGAGGGCGTGGGATACTGATTGGATGAGATACTCGGATTTTTCTTTTTTTGCCATGTGATGTACCTTGAAAAGGGCAGTTGCTGAAGAACACTTCAGGGATATGAAGTTAACATCTTTGCAGAAGGGTCCCCATGGTGCTCCAGGCGCTGCACTATTGCAATGATTTATTTGGAAAAAAACTTCGCTGGGCGCAGTCGTGGTGTTTTATATGAGATTGGTAGTAAATACTGTTGAAAGTCAATTTCAAAAACGTACGCAAAAAAAAACGTTACATAGGAAAGGCTAAAGGCACATTAGTACATAGATAGAATATTGTTTTACTGTTGTCAAGTTGGAAAAATGCTTTTTATTTAGTCCGGGAGGATTTCTTTCTCCTGGCTTTCTCTTGACGATGATGAAAAAAGTGCAGAGCCTTGAGCTAGAAATCTTCCGATTTCATTATTTCCCGCAGTACCGTAGTTGCGTAGACTCCTCGGGGGAGAGAAAAATTCAGGATAAGCCCTTCTTCGTTCACCGTCGTTGACAGGTTTTGTATGGGCACCCGCAGTGGTCGTCGTTCTCCTTCCATCCGAAGACCCCCTGGTAGATTGAACTCTGCGAGAGTCATGGATTCTTCATTCAGGGCGTTTTCTTCAGCCAGCCGAGGTTTTCCTTCAGGGAGTTTCATTTTGCAGCCGAACATTGGTCCGGTGGGTGAAATCTCAAATTCCTGTGTTCTTTTTCGCTCTGCCGCAGAGTCTTCCACGAGAAAACACGCACCATTGTCGTGGCGGTACGCGAGGTCGCCTTCTTCAACCATGTCGAAAGTATCCAGTCGCTGTTCCAGAATTCTGTCAAAAAGAGAAGACTGATAGGCTGACAGGAAGAGTTTTTTTAGACGGGGCGAAACGGCGTCAAGGGCCCGCTCGAATGCTTCGGGCCGTTTTATCAGCCGGTGCAGCACCTCCCGTTCCGTGCGGCAGTGCCCGGGAAAATGCTCCAGACTTCCGTCCAGGTCTCCACGGTGATACATCTCCACGGCCTGGCGCCACTGTTCATCCCTGACCATGGCCGGATCTCCCATGATGGCATCGATTGCCCCCTTGAAGTCTCTGCGCAGAATTGCTCTGCCGATATGGTGGGAGTTGCCGAGGCCGCCATAGCGCTGGCTGCCGAAGTAATTGGGAACTCCCCGTTCGCAAAGAACCGCAAGTATTGCTGAGGCCTTTTCCATCGCATCGTGTTCAATGCCCCGCACGCGGATGGAAAAGCTGTTCCCCGCGAGATGTCCAGGTTTTAGCTTGTTCCGGTGACGGTTGGCGGAAAGGATTTTTATTCCCTGCAGGGAAAGGGCCAGCAGGCTGTCTGTTTTTATACGGGGGATGGAAAGGGTCTGCCGGGTAATGCCCCGGGCGTCCTTAAGGCCGGCGTAGCCAATATCGCGGTCAGAAATCCCAAGGCTTCGGGCTATGCGTCGTATAGCCTCAAGGGTTGTGAGGCCGCGTTTCTCTATTTCCACGTAGGCGTGTTCGCCCTCTCCGCAGGGTAGATAGAGCGGAATCTCTGTCACCATGAAATCTTCGGCCGTTTCCTTGATGACTCCGCCAATGCCCGGCAGATCGGCAGTCAGGTAAGCATGCATGGATACATCTCCTTAAAAAGCAGGTGCGGGTAAGCCTTCACGATGTTTCAATTATGTTTCTTCGGTTTTCCGATAGTGGACAAAATAGATTTTTTTTCCCTCAGCCATGAACTTCCTCATATACTTGGAAAGATGATAGCCTTCCATCTCATGTCGGTAGAGATCGGGGGCAAGAATGTTTTCAAAGCCATCCAGGCCGGTCATCATGCCGGCAACATCGATGCCGTAATCGTCGAAATCGGTGGCAAAGAAAAAATTAGCGCCTGGAACAAGGTAGCTCTGCAGGAACTCCATGAATGCGTGGTTCACCAGCCGTCGTTTACGATGCTTTTTTTTCGGCCAGGGGTCGGGACAGTTGATGTAGACAGCCGTAAGTGAACTTTTCGGGATTCTCTCTGCGATGAACTGGCGGGCTTCTTCCCGCAGAACACGCACATTCTTCAGGCTTTGGACATCGATCCGGCGACAGGTCTTGTAGCACCCTTTGTTATAAAAGTCGATGGCAATAAAGTTGGTTTCAGGATGTTCTGCTGCGGTCAGGGCGATGAAATCGCCGATCCCGCAGCCGATTTCCAAAGCAATAGGTTGGTTGTTGCCGAAAATAGCCTGCCAATCGGCCGGCTTTTCCAGATTTTCCGTCCGAAGATAGTTGGGTGATTCGATATGGATAAATGACTGCATTGCGTTTTCCCCTGAATATAAATTCGCCTGATCACCTTTGTCGGGAGCGACTTAAATTTCAACCTCCAATGGCTGGTGGATTTATACCATAACACAGGAAATTGTCTCCGAGAAGGGCCATGTGTCCCCTGCTCCTGATGGAACATCGTGCTGAGACTGGTACGGCAGAAGCTGGCAGCGGCGTGTTTCTTGCTATTTTACGACCGCTGTGGTATAGATATCCATTTGAAATAGCGTACAAAAAAGGATTCATAAACATGAAATTTACCGACCTGAATCTGCCAGAAATTGTCATGAAAGGCATTTCTGACGCAGGGTTCACCGAGTGTACACCGATACAGGAAAAGACATTACCACTTGCCCTTGCGGGAAAAGATGTGGCCGGTCAGGCCCAGACCGGAACCGGCAAGACGGCGGCTTTTCTGGTCGCCTTGTTTACCCGGCTCCTTTCTCATCCCAGGCAGACGAAAGAGAATCATCCCCTTGCTCTCATCCTGGCACCGACACGGGAACTGGTGGTGCAGATAGAGGCTGATGCTCAGCTCCTTGGACGGCATACCGGCTTAACCATCCAGGCAATTTACGGCGGGGTCGATTACCAGAAGCAGCGCAGCGCCCTGCAGGAGGGAACCGATATTGTCATAGGCACACCCGGCAGGCTTATCGATTACCTGAAGCAGAAGGTCTACAGCTTGAAAGAGATTGAGGCTCTGGTGATCGATGAGGCGGATCGAATGTTCGACATGGGATTCATTGCCGACCTCCGTTTCATCCTTCGTCGTCTTCCGCCCTTTGACAAGCGTCAGAACATGATGTTTTCCGCTACTCTTAACCAGCGGGTCATGGAGCTTGCCTATGAATTTATGAACCTGCCGGAAAAAGTTTCCGCGACCCCGGAGAAAATGACCGCCGAGCGGGTGGAGCAGGTTCTCTACCATGTGGCGAGCAAAGAAAAATTTTCCCTTTTGCTGGGTCTCTTGAGAAAAGAGGGGATGGCTCGGACAATGATCTTTGTCAACACCAAGCGTGAAGCGGAATTTCTTTGCGACCGACTCACCGCCAATGATTTTCCCAGCAGGGTGATATCCGGTGATGTGGACCAGAAAAAACGGCTCCGTATCCTCGATGATTTCAAGAGCGGCAAGCTGCCGATCCTCATTGCCACTGATGTGGCGTCCCGTGGGCTTCATATCGATGGAGTTACCCATGTGATCAATTATGATTTGCCCCAGGACTGTGAGGACTACGTCCACCGTATCGGCCGCACCGCCAGGGCGGGCGCGGAAGGCAAGGCGATTTCCCTTGCTGATGAGAATGGAGCTTTCCATCTAGAGGCTATAGAGGAATATGCCAAGCAGAAGATTCTGGTCGAATGGGCCGATAGCGACTTGTATGTGAAGGACTATAAACGGACAAAACCCAAGCCGAAGTCTTCGGGAGGCCTGGGGGCCTCAAAGGGGGCTCCGGGTCGGAGCAAGTCGTTTGGCGCAAAACCGAAGCCGCAAGGACGTTCAAAACCGCAGGAGGGTGAAAAGGTGACAGCTGCTTCCGTGCTGACCGACCACGCCAAAGCGGAATCAGTCGGAGCGGGCGAGAAGAAACAGCGGCGTCGTCGTCCACGGCAGAAAAAGCCGGCTGGTGGGGGGGATGCTCCAGCATGAAAAAAGCAGTTGTGTTGTACAGCGGTGGGCTTGATTCCACTACCTGTCTGGCCATTGCTCGCTCGGAGGGGTTTGAACCCTATGCCATGAGCTTTGCTTACGGCCAGCGTCACCAGGCAGAACTAAAGGTCGCGCGAGAATATGCCCGGGAAATGGGGGCACAGGATCACATGCTGGTGGATTTCGACCTGCGGAAGATCGGCGGCAGCGCACTGACTTCGGCGATCGATGTTCCAAAGGATGGGGTCGGCAGCGATATTCCTGTCACCTATGTTCCTGCCCGGAATACAATATTTCTTTCTTTTGCACTCGGTTGGGCTGAGGTGCTTCGCTCCTTCGATATCTATATAGGAGTAAATGCCCTGGATTATTCCGGTTACCCGGACTGTCGCCCGGAGTATATCGCTGCTTTTGAGACCCTTGCAAACCTGGCAACCAAGGCGGCAGTGGAAGGAACCGGGCAGTACCGGATTCATACTCCCCTCATTCATCTGACCAAAGCTGAGATCATTCGGCGGGGGGTGGCGCTGGGTGTTGACTACGGGAAGACCCATTTCTGCTATGACCCGACCCCGGAAGCTCTTGCCTGTGGTCGCTGTGATTCCTGTCGATTGCGGCTTAAAGGGTTTGCTGAGGCTGGGGTCAAGGACCCGGTGCGCTATGCTGTGAGGGGTGAAGAGTGAGGAGTGAGGAGAGAAAGCGGTCTGACTCTGTCGCTCCCATGAGCGATGTGCAGAAAACACCGGACTTCCGTAAGCTTGCTATAAACAAGGTAGGAGTCAAGGACATCTCGTATCCCATCGTGGTGATGGACAAGAACGATGCTTTTCAGCATACCGTGGCACGGGTGAACATGTACGTGGACCTTCCCCATCATTTCAAGGGGACCCATATGAGCCGCTTCGTGGAAATCCTGAACGCGCACCGCAAAGAGATGGCTCTGGATAAGATGGATGCCACTCTCCAGAATATAAAGGAGAAGCTTGGCGCATCCAGTGCCCATCTGGAAATGGAGTTCCCCTACTTCATCGAGAAACACGCTCCGGTTTCCGGTGCCGTGAGCCTCATGGAATACACCTGTCGTTTTATCGCCACCCTGTCCACTGATTTTGACTTCATCCTGGAGATACGGGTTCCGGTTACTTCGCTCTGCCCGTGCAGCAAGGAATTAAGCCGCTTCGGCGCGCACAACCAGCGTGGTATCATCGCTGTGCAGGTGCGTTACCGGGAGTTCGTCTGGATCGAGGATCTGGTTGTTGCCATTGAAGAGTGCGGCAGTAGCCCAGTTTATTCTCTGCTGAAGAGGGAGGACGAAAAGTTTGTTACCGAGCAGGCCTTTGAAAATCCCCGTTTTGTGGAGGATATGGTCCGTGAGGCCGCGCTTCGTCTACTGAAGATGGATAATATCACCTGGTTTGCCGTGTCAGCGGAAAATTTCGAATCCATCCATAACCATTCAGCCTATGCTTCCATCGAAATTGACAAGCAAAAATCCACAGAAGTGGATAACAGCTGTGGATAACTGTGTTGAAAAGCGGCTAATATGTGGATAAAGCTACTTATTAGAGGGGTTGCTCATCTCTCGATCAATGGATAAAGCGCTACTAATTTTTGCCAAGCAGCCCCTTCCTGGAAAGGTCAAGACACGCCTTTCGCCCCCCTTGTCCCTTCAAACAGCCGCTGATATCTATCACTGCATGCTTTCGGATACCCTGGCCAAGATTGCAGACCTTCCGGGAGTTGAAAGTTTTCTTTTTTTCGAGCCATCACCAGGGGCCGCGGACTTTTTTCAGAAAGGTTTTCCCGGAATAAAAACCTTTCCCCAGGTGGGCGAAGATCTCGGCGAGCGTCTCAAGAAGGCATTCGAGACGGTTTTTGCCTTGGGGTTCGAATCTGTGGCAGCTATTGGCACGGATTCCCCCGACCTTCCTCTCTCTCACCTTCAGGAGCCTTTCCGCCTACTGGAAGAGGAAGATGTGGATGTTGTCTTTGGTCCGGCAGCGGATGGCGGTTATTATCTGGTGGCTTTAGGAAGTTTTTGTCCCGGGCTCTTTCACGATATTCCCTGGAGCACGAACCGGGTGCTGGAGAAGAGCATGGAATCCGCAACTTCCTTTGGTTTGAAGGTGGTGAGTTTGCCTGTCTGGCACGACATGGACACAGTTGCAGACCTGAAAAGATTTCTTGCAGCGGGAAACCCGGATTATGCTCCGTGCACTTTCCGGTTTCTTCGGGAAATAGGAGTCTGACCAGGGGCCTCACTGCTATTTCAGTATCGTTACCTCGTAACCTTTTTCTTCAAGATGCTTGAGGATGGTTTTTATGTGTTCAAAGCCTCTGGTTTCCAGCTCCAGAATTACTTCGCTTTCTCCAAGGGGGAGTGAGATGCAGCGCCGGTCATGAGTTATATAGAAGATGTTCGCCTTGACCAGGGCAATTTCTGCGGTAAGTCTTGCTAAAGAACCGGGAATGTCTGCAAGTGCCACCTTCAGCTTCACGTAGCGTCCCCCTGCAACGAGCCCCCGCTCCACCACCATGGAGAGGGTCCGTACATCTATATTCCCTCCCGAAAGGAGACAGACGGTCTTGCCTTCCGGGAATTCCGTCTTTCCATGGAGGAGTGCGGCCAGGGAAACCGCTCCTGCTCCCTCCACAAGGAGCTTGGAACGTTCCAGCAGCAAGACAATTGTCTGCGCGATCTCTGCTTCTTCCACCAGTACCACTTCATCGACCAGTTTGCGAATGATGCGGAAGGTATTCTCTCCCGGTTTTTTTACGGCAATTCCATCGGCAAGACTGAATGCAATCGGTGTTTCCATGGTCGCTCCCTTTTTCAGGGAATAATGCATGGCCGGTGCTGCGGCCGTTTCCACTCCTATGACCTTTACCTTCGGATGGGTTTCCTTGATGGCGGTAGCGATCCCGGAAATCAGTCCTCCTCCACCGATGGGGACGATAATGGTGGAAAGATCGGGAATCCCTGCAAGGGTTTCCAGGCCGATGGTGCCTTGACCGGCCATTACCAGCGGATCTTCAAAGGGGTGGATGAACAGGCTGTCCAGTTCTTTCTGTCGGACCAGCGCGCTGGCAAACGCTTCATCGAAATTCCTGCCGGTCAGAACAACCTGTGCTCCATAGTCCCTGACTGCGTGGACCTTCTGGAGTGGGGTGTTTTCCGGCATGAATACGGTCGAAGATACCTGGAGAAGTGATGCGGCAAAAGCGACGCCTTGGCCATGATTTCCCGCCGAAGCGGTAATTATGCCGTTTGCCAGGTTCCTGCGCGGCTGCGACAGGATAAAGTTGAGTGCACCGCGGATCTTGAAGGACCCGGTGCGCTGAAGGTTTTCACATTTGAAGTAGACAGGCAGGCCGAGTCGTTCACTGAACGAGTGCGAGAAAATCAATTCAGTGCGGCGAACTCTCTTCTCGAGTTTTGCCGCAGCTTCCAGAATGAGATGGTAGGGGAGCATGAAGAGTCCTGTATTGAAAGGTCAGTGGTGATGACCATAAATGATTGTACACTATTCCCCGGCCTGCAGGGTTTTGTGGATAGGTGCTACTTACTGGGGAAAGTGCATTGATGCAAGAGTAGACGACCCGGAAGCTAGGGTTGGGTGCGGCACGTTTTCTGGTTCCCGGATGCTTGAAACCCATTGGGCCTGAGCTGTTTGCCGCTGAATACAGTCTAGCAGAGGGGTAGCTCCTGGTCAAATCCGAACCAATTCGTGTCCGGGTCATTGCATTTTGCCGGATCTGCTGGTAACGTAGCAAAAAAGTTATTTCGGAGGCTTCAGTTTATGACAACCACTCATCATCGTCTTCTGATTCTCGGTTCTGGACCAGCCGGATATACTGCTGCTATATATGCCGCCCGCGCAAACCTCGAGCCGGCCCTGATCACCGGTCTGCAGCAGGGGGGGCAACTTACGACCACAACTACTGTTGACAACTGGCCCGGGGATGCGGATGGCGTGCAGGGAACCGATCTTATGGAGCGAATGCTGCGACACGCGGAACGATTTGAAACCAAAATCATCCATGACCACGTTAACAAGGTGGACCTGTCCAGGCGGCCGTTCCTTCTGGAAGGGGATGAGGGCGCCTATACCTGTGATGCCCTGATCATTGCCACCGGTGCTTCGGCCAGATACCTGGGGCTGCCTTCAGAGGATGCTTTCAAGGGGAAAGGTGTGTCGGCCTGTGCCACCTGCGACGGTTTTTTCTATCGGGGGAAAAACGTGGCAGTCATCGGAGGAGGCAGTACGGCTGCCGAAGAGGCTCTCTATCTTTCGAATATTGCTGCTCATGTTGTGGTTGTCCATCGTCGGGATCAATTACGGGCGGAAAAGCACCTTGCCGACAAGTTGATCAAAAAGGACGAGACGGACAATGTGACCATAGAATGGAACAGCATTCTTGAAGAGGTGCTTGGCGACGAAACCGGTGTCACCGGAGTGCGTTTGCTGAACAAGGATGGCTCCACCAAGGAAGTCCCGGTTCACGGAGTTTTTATTGCTATTGGTTTTAAACCCAATACAGATCTCTTCGAGGGACAGCTTGAGATGACTGACGGCTATATCGATACTCACTGTGGACAGGAAGGAAATGTTACGGCGACCAGTGTTCCGGGAGTCTTCGCTGCCGGTGATGTGCAGGACCAGCATTACCGGCAGGCGATTACTTCTGCCGGAACAGGTTGTATGGCAGCATTGGACGCTGAAAAGTATCTGGAGACGGTGAAGCCTTAGTCTTGAAAAAATAGTCGGATGGGTTAGGGGGCTTGAAAACTCCCCTTTCCCTCGCTCTGGCAGTGATATCGTTGCGATTATTCAACCATTTAATTCGTTGACATGAATTCCTGATACTGCTACATTCAAAACCCTTGAAGAGGGCCGGGATTGCGATCCCGGTGGATAACACTAATGCCGTGTAAAGCGTTGTAGAAAGAATTGAAAGTGATATTTCCCCGGAATATTGAAGCCTCCCTGCCAAAAGGCGTTGCTGATTTTCTCCCTGAAAAGGCCGCAAAAATCGGCTATATCCAAGAAAGAATCCTCAAGGTTTTTGAATTGTGGGGATTCAGGCGTATTATCACCCCGCTCCTTGAGTTCCAGGATGTCATGGCCCTTGCCTTGGGTGATGATCTCAAGGAAAGAGTATTTCGATTTGATGACCGTCAGACAGGCAAGCTTCTTGTTATCCCTCCCGACATAACTCCCCAAATCGCACGCATTGTTGCAACAAGGATGACCGGATATCCATTGCCTCACAGGCTCTATTACAGCGGCAGGGTGCTTCGTCATGCCGAACTCCAGTCCGGGCGTAGTCGGGAAATTTTTCAGGCCGGTGTGGAGCTTATCGGGCTTGATTCCCCTGAAGCAGATGCGGAGATGGTGGCGATAGCCGTAGAAGTGCTGAAAAGTCTGGGTTTTAACGGTTTTAAGGTAGCCATTGGCCAGGTAGAGTTTTTTCGGGGGATAATGGATTCAGCTGACTTTTCAGCGACGTCGCGGGAGCTTCTTCGCAATGCCATTGGAAAGAAAGATGTTTCGGCCCTTCGTGCGTTGCTGGAAAATGAACCTGTTGCTGACTCGGTAAAGGAAGAGCTCTTGGCGCTGCCCCGCCTATTTGGTGGTCCTGAGGTTCTGGCCGAGGCTGCGCAGCGTGTAACCAATGATCGTTCCCGTAAAGCACTGGACAATGTGGCTCAGGTACTTGATGTCCTTGCAATTTATGGAGTCAGCGATTATCTGACTATCGACCTTGGAGAAATCCGCGGTCTTGACTATTATACCGGCGTTACTTTGGAAGGTTTTGTGGGTGGTGTTGGAGAGCCGGTTTGCAGTGGCGGCCGTTATGATAATCTGACGGCTCACTATGGATTCCCCTCGCCTGCCACCGGTTTTGCCTTTAATATTATGGCACTGCTGACTGCTGCTGAAAAAAGGCCTGATGTGGAGGCAAGCAGGACCGGCGATTTCCTGATTTTCAACGCTAAGGAAGACCGCCGGGAAGCTTTGGAGATTGCCAAGCGTCTAAGGAAAAAAGGTTTTACCGTGGCCAGGGATATTATCAGGAGATCTCAGAGCGAGTCCCTGGAGTATGCCAGGAAAATGAACATTTTGCATATGATAGTCATCGGTGTCGATGGATGTACCGATGACCACGTATATGTTGTGAGGGTTGCTGACAAGAAAGGGATTAGGGTCGTCAAAAGCGATCTGTGCAAGAAGGATTTTCCCTCCAGCTTCGGCCCCTTGCAGGGAGATTAGGAATGGCGAATGTTGTAGTGGTTGGAGCCCAGTGGGGCGATGAGGGAAAAGGTAAGGTAGTTGATATCTTTACCGAATATGCTGACGACGTAATCCGTTTTCAAGGCGGGAATAATGCGGGTCATACCCTCGTTGTCGGGAATGAAAAGGTTATCCTCCATCTTATTCCGTCCGGGATTCTGCATCCGGGCAAGCGGTGCATTATCGGTAACGGGGTGGTTCTTGACCCGGAAGTCTTCCTTCAGGAAGTCGCTGCACTGAAAGCCGGAGGCCGTTTGGCGGATGATTCCTGCCTTCTCCTGAGCGAGTCTCTTCATATCATCATGCCGTACCACAAGAAAATTGACATCGCTCGGGAGAAAAAGTGCGGTTCCGGAAAGATCGGTACAACCGGTCGAGGGATCGGTCCCTGCTATGAGGACAAAATAGGTCGACGCGGCATCAGGCTGATGGAGCTGCTTGATAAAGAGTGCTTTGCCAGGAAGCTTCGTGAAAACCTTGAAGAAAAGAATTTTCTGCTTGAAAAATATCTTGGGGAAGAAGCGCTCGGTTTTGATGAAATTTTTGAAGCCTATTGCGGGTATGCCGATATTCTCCGTAAGTATGTTGCGGACACCCCACTTATTCTTCGTCAGGATATTGCCGCCGGGAAAAAAATTCTTTTTGAAGGGGCCCAGGGTACGATGCTGGATATTGATTATGGTACCTATCCCTTTGTTACCTCCTCCTCAACCTGTGCAGGGGGTGCCTGTACCGGAAGTGGTGTCGGACCCAGAGAGATCCACGAAATTATTGGTATTTCGAAAGCGTATGTTACCAGGGTAGGGAGTGGTCCTTTTCCTACAGAGTTAGAGGACGAGTTTGGCGAAAGACTCCGGACTGCGGGGGGAGAATTTGGCTCAACAACAGGACGTCCTAGAAGATGCGGCTGGTTTGATGCGCTGGTTGCCCGATACTCGGTCAGAATCAATGGCTTGACTGGAATTGCACTTACAAAACTGGATGTTTTGAGCGGTTTTGATACAATCAAAGTGTGCACCGGATATAGGTACGATGGACAATTGTTGACGGAACTTCCTGCCTCCATGGAGATTTTTGCACGATGCCAACCGGTATACGAAGAGCTTCCCGGTTGGTGCTCCGATATCACCTCGGTAAGAAGCGTCGAAAACCTTCCTGAGAATGCCCGAAAGTATATAAAGAGACTTGAAGAGCTGGTTATGTGTCCGATTACTCTCGTTTCGGTTGGTCCCAGGAGGGATGAGACTATCATTCTGAGTAATCCTTTCCTGTAAGATGAAAAAATATAATGGACGAAAAAAATGCTTGACCAGGATGACTTGGTGTAGTATAAAGTCCATCTTAACAATTTGAGCCGCTAGCTCAGTCGGTAGAGCACCTGACTTTTAATCAGGTGGTCGTTGGTTCGACCCCAACGCGGCTCACCAAAAAAAACAGGGGGCACCCAAAGCCCCCTGTTTACACGTCCCCTTCGTCTAGCCCGGCCCAGGACACCGCCCTTTCACGGCGGCGACGGGGGTTCAAATCCCCCAGGGGACGCCAAAAACAAAATAAGCGGGACTGTTCACGTAACGTGAACAGTCCCGTTTTTTTGTTTCTATGAAAACCTTCGATCAATCTGTTTCTCCCGACGTTTTGTCAAGCTAAGGCGAATTTCTGCTCCAGTTGCAGTGCGCCGTGCCCATAGAAGTGCTCTATGATGGAGCATGTTGCTGGTGAGAAATTTTAGCGACCTGTGAGGTTACTTCTATTTTTAGCCGCTGGTTTCTGGTTGTGCGGTATCTCCGGCTATTCCTGATTCGCCTTGCAGGGAACTAAGCTTCTCGGAATTACAATGGCAACCTGACTGCACAGAACACTCAACTTGTTAGCTTATGCCGATTCTGATGCAGTGATGGATTATCTCTCTGCAGTGAAAGTTGCAGCAAATTGGTGTTGCAAAAAGAAAAAGGCTATTAGGAGCACGGCATATGTCTGGGAATGTCTTGCTCTTGGTTTGCTTTTTACTGCTTCTGTTGCGTATTTCGTGTCCAGACATGTTTCTGTCTCCGCAAATTCTCTGCTTCAAGTGTTCTATATTAGAACTGTGTTCTTTCTGGTTACATTCCTAAATAAGGTACTATGCAGGTTTGGTTTTCTGCTGATTGTCGGCCGTGGTTAAAAAAGTTCCTAAATTGAACACAAGGCAGCGTCGCTGCGGCTAATAGGACGCTGAAAAGACGTGCTTTTTTAGTGGCATGTAAATTGCTTTCTCAAAACGATGTTTTGGATTTATTTTTTTCGACAGGAAAGGAGGTGTGAAGCAATTCGACGCGAAGCTCGTGTCATATAAAGAGAGTTTGCCTCAGGCTGGTATTTTGATTGATCTCGTTATCCAAATTTCGGGTGTCTCAAGAACGCTGGCAGTTTAGTTAATTGCAATGAAGGGTGAGGGGGAGAAAATTTCGCGCTGCCTGAGTATCGCGATTGAGGTAAGACCTCTGCAGGTGCTTTTGTGTTGTGTTTTTTAAGTCTCCGGTAAGTTGACTGCCCAGAGTGGGCGAGTACCTTCAACTTTGAAGGAGCAACCTATTTTATTACCATGATGAAGGAGGAAAAGAATGAAAAGAGCTAAAGTCAGTAGTGCGATTATTGGTTTCCTGGGTTTTGCCGCCCTGGTCTTGGTGGCAAGCACACCGGCAAAAGCAGCATTTGTTGTTGGTGGCGAAAATGGCTGGCAGTTGAGCTACGACGGTATGATCAACGTATTTATGGTGTATGATGCCAAAGATCAATTGCAGTACAAAGATGGGTCAATTAAGACAGCATCACCGAACAGTGAAATGCAGTCATTCCGGATTCGTACCGGACTTCTGCCGAGCATCTTTGCTTTCAACGTTAAATCGCCAACCATCGATGGCGTTGATTACGCTGCACGCATCGGCCTCTATCCGCAAATTCAGAACAACGGAACCAGGATTGGTCTTGGTACCTATGGTAGCGGCGGTACCTCCATTGATATTCGTGAAGTGTTCTTCACTGCTGATGGCAAATTCGGTCAGTTTTTGATCGGTCGTGCCTTGAATCTTTTTGAAGGGAAGAACATTCTTACCGACATGACCTTGATCGGTAATGGCGTACCTCTCAACATGACCGGTGGTGGGGTAGACCTTGGCCACATTGGTTATGGTTATACCTACACATCCTTCGGTCCCCAGTTCCGCTACACGACTCCAGATATAAGTGGACTTAAAGTTGCCTTTGCAATCTGTGATCCCAGTGCTATCGGTTCTGTTACTGATGCCAGTGGCACAGAGACCATCAGTGCAAACAAGATCAACCAACCCCGTTTTGAAACAGAAATTTCCTATGCAAAAACCATAGGAAGCACGAAGATCAGTGCGTGGCTGGCAGGTATGTATCAGGAAGCTAAGTTTGACGGATCTTCTGTAGTTGACCCTGGCTATCTTGAGGGACACAAGGTGTCTACGATTGCTGGCGCTGGTGGTGTTCAGGCTTGGGTTGGCCCTGTTGAACTGCTGCTTTCCGGTTTTGGTGGCCAGGCCGTAGGCGTTCAGCTTACCCAGGTAGATAGTGCTGTTCTTGATATAGCAGGAAAAGAGCGCATCTCTTATGGTGGTCTTGCCCATGCGACCTACACCATTGGTAAAGCCAAGCTTGGTGTTCAGTATGGTATCAACTATGTTGATAGAACCGAAGTTGATAAAGATCTGAATTCGGATGTTATTAAGTCCAAGCAGGCCGTTACCGGTGGTTGCTACTACTCGGTCAACAAGTTCCTTACTTTAGTGGGAGAGTACACCTGGGCACGCGATTCCTATTACGACAACTCGCGTCAAACCCAGAATATTGTTTCTCTCGGTACTGTTTTTGTCTGGTAGAAAACAGAACTTGCAAGTATGATGTGAATTCAGGGGCCTCTTTACGGGCCCCTGTTTTTTTGCCAGAAAATTCAACCATTATCCAAGTGTTTAGATCAGGCGAAAGCCCTTTTTCTTTGACTTTGTCTCGCATCTAGTGCTATACAAGTCTCGCTAATAGTCTTGGCAAAGCGTGGCTTTTTTAGCGCTTAAAAGGTCCTCGATTGCGTTACCGTCACGAGGTTGTGCGGGCAAGGTATTTCCTGGTCTGCATGTTATAATTAGACAAGGAGCTTGCTATGAATAATAATACTGTTGGGTTTCCGCTGCTGGCCTCCGTTTGTAAGCTGGTTATCGTACTCCTTTGCTGCGTTGGGTTGGTCGGCTGTTCAACACTCAAGTCGCTTACCGGCAACAAAGACAGTAAGCTGCTATTCAAGTCGCGAGACCAGTACGTTCGGATCGTCCCGCAGGACAGTGTAAAAGGTGCAAAGGTGCCGGCAAACGGCCAACCGGTTTCACTTGATGAAGAGCAGATGCGAATGGCCTTGGCTTCGCTTGAGTTCATGACACCTGGTAAAGTCAGCTCGACGCCTGTCTTTGAGAAGCCTGAGCTTGATGTCCTTGCGCGGTATCTCAGTACAGCGTTGGCGCAGGCTGGGCCTGAAGAGGATGTGGCTTTCGCCGTGGTTGGTGACTATCGTGCTGTATATGGGTTGGCGAAGGAACAGATGTATACTTCCGGCAGGGTGTTTTATCGTGACGGGAAGTTGAACATTATCTTCGGTGCCATCCATGGCAAATACTGGCCAAATGCGGATCGGCGATTGTATCCGATGGCCCCGGGTTCCCGCTCTAAAACTTTACCGCATACATGGGTACTCCTTGGACAGGCTGATCAGGCATTCTATGCCGGCCCGGAAGGACAACGGACCGATTGGGTTGTTCTTGATCTTGCCTCGATGGAGGCAAGGGCCGCAATGGGAGAAAAGGCTACTGCCACTCAAGCCCCCGGCGTGCCAGGGCTCCAACCTTACTATGGCGCTCAAAAGACGGTTGAAGAGCGTCTCCAGACCTTGAACGACCTGAAAAATAAAAAATTGATCACCGATGAGGAGTATGAGAAAAAACGGTTGGATATTTTGAAGGACCTCTGATTTTTTATTGAGGCTTTTAGGAAACTGCGCAGATTTCCAGAAGTAACCCAGATTTTGTTAAGATTGGCTCAAGGGACTGCAACTCGTATCGGGTTGGTGCTTCTTGGGCCTTTCTTATTATTGATGACTTCACGTCTATGATAAGCACCTGTTTGTGTGGGTATATTGCTGCTGATTACCATAACTTAGTATAACCATTCGGAAATAATACTAGATTTTTGGTTTTAAGTATTGTATACAATTTATAAGAAAGAAAATATTGTCCGGAATACGTTGTTTTATTAGGGGTGATTTCAAGTAATTGAATAACTGGCTACGTGGAGAAATATCATACGGAACAATTGAGCTTGGTGGTAACTAGCAAACGAAAAGGGGTTACATTAATGACAGCTCAAGTCATTCATCTGATTGAAGAAGCCTGGAACCGCTATATCGCAAATGATGTTCTGGATACCCACAAGCTACGGCCAGAGGTCGCTCATTCCTGGCAGCGGTGCAGAAGTTTTAAAGTTGACCCGTATGGACAGCAAGACTTTGATATAAAAGGCAGCGAATTAAAAGATGTGCTTCAAGCATCCCAGCACCTCATTAAAATCGCACGTCCATTTATTCACAATCTCTATGGATTTGTAAAAGGATCCGGCTTTCAAGTTGTTTTGGCAGATAATGAAGGTTTGATTGTTGAGGCCATTGGCGATCCTGAGATATTGAAGAAAACGAAGCAGATTCAGTTATGCCCGGGAGGTCTCTGGAGTGAATCTGTCAAGGGTACAAACGCAATAGGCACAGCAATCCTGGAAAAAAAGCCCATCCAGATTTTTGCACGAGAGCATTTCTGCCAGCCTCACCATTACCTGACTTGCTCAGCATCTCCTGTTTTTGACCCCGAAGGTCAAATGGTTGGTGTCCTTGACATTACAGGGGATTACAAGGCCTTCAATCCGCATACTCTCAGTCTGGTTGTGGCTGCAGTCAGTGCAATAGAGAATCAATTGCGACTGCACAAGACAACCAGCAAACTCTATGTTTCCTATCGTTTTTCCAATACGCTTCTTGAAACCATTTCTGACGGAGTAATTGCTGTAGATAGTAATGGTGTTATTAACCAATTGAATTCATATGGTGGCAAGATTCTTGGTGTTGACCCGAAGCTTTCAATTGGTAAACATATAGCATGTGTTCTTAAAAAGCCGGCAGCTATGCTGCAGGCATTGTCAACAGGGGTTGAGTACCGAGACCAGGAACTCTTCAATGAGGACACGGGGAAAAAAGTTAACCAATCAGTTTCCCCCTTGCGTGATGATACCGGGCGCACGATAGGTGCACTTGCCATCCTGCGAGAAAATAAAGAGAAGCAGTCAGGAAGGAGAACAGGTTCGCTTACAGCTAAATACGTTTTTGACGATATTGTTGGTGAAAGTGATCCTGTGGCGATCGCAAAAAAGTGGGCCAGGATTGCTGCCGGGAGTCCTTCAACTGTTCTTTTGACAGGTGAAAGTGGAACGGGTAAAGAGCTTTTTGCACAGGCAATTCATAACGGCAGCGCCAGGAAGGATCGACCGTTTATAGCAATCAACTGTGCTGCTTTACCTGATACTTTGATTGAAAGTGAACTTTTCGGTTACGAAGAAGGTTCTTTTACTGGATCCAAAAAGGGTGGCCAGGCTGGTAAATTCGAACTGGCGAACGGTGGTACAATCTTTCTTGATGAGATAGGGGATATCCCTCTTTATACTCAGGTTAAATTGCTGCGCGTCATTCAGGAAAAAAAGATTTCTCGAATTGGATCCTCTGGTGAAATTAATGTTGACATTCGAATAATTGCGGCAACCCACAAGGATCTTAAAGAAGAGGTCCACAGGGGGAACTTCAGGAAAGACCTTTACTATAGGCTGAATGTAATTACGATAAATATCGCTTCGTTACGCGAAAGGATGGATGACATCCCTCTCCTTGCGAAGCATTTCATTTCCAAGTTGTCCCTTAAGCTTAACAGAAAAAATATTTCTGCTTCTGAAGATTTTTTCGACAAGCTTAAAACGTATAGTTGGCCGGGAAATATTCGCGAGCTCGAAAACGCCATTGAGCGGGGACTCAATCTTCTGTCGGATAATGGAGTGCTGGTTTCCGATCTGGTTCATTTTGACAATCCAGGGCCTGCAAAAATTGGTGAACTGGTTACGGAAGTGAAGTCGTTGAAAGATATTGAGAGGGATGCAATAGTTCAGGCATTGAACCTCTATAAAGGAAATATTCTCAAGGTTTCTGCGAAGCTTGGGGTAGGGCGAAACACCTTGTATCGCAAAATTAAAGAGTATGACATAAAATAGAAAGATGTTTCGGAATTGTCTCCCCATAATAGGACAGAAATTTTTATTATGGAATTATGAAAATCTGGCGTCCCCGGGAAAAAAGTATCCAGTGTGACAGTCTAGTACCGAAATTTCTGGATACCCTTTTTTGTTGGAATGACAAAGTAAGCTGCGAGCACTGACTGCCCTGCGGCTTTTTTATTGCTGCTTCACGTTTATAAACTAATTGGATCTTTCATGCAAATTCAGTAAGCCTTCGTTTGGGGATTTGAAGCAGAAATCTGTCAGACTGGCCCTCCATTCGGCATTTGCCCGTCTTTGATTGTATTTATTTCTCGTAGGAACCCCTCTTTGAGATTGATATAAATACCTGATTAGCAACGCGCGCCGCGTAGCGGCGTCTTGTCAGGGAATAATTTCAAAAAATGCAAATAACATTATTTCAGGCACTTGCCTTGAAGTTACTCAGAAGCACTTTTCTTTCGCTCTGGAGATTGTCACCCTTGAAAGCCTTTATCGGGGGTCCATATTTCATTCGGGAATGACCGGTTTGGGAACTGGCGGAAGATTGATGCTAATCAGGTATAAATATATCTGTTTGTATTTCTCCCTTCCAGTTAAAATCATGCCGAATCTTCCCGCTCACCTATTTGGCGAATACCCCGGAAATCTGTAAATGATTCAATGCCTCAACACAGCCTTTTCTTCATTTCTTTTGAGATACCTCGCATGAATGTTGCGATAATAAGGGGAGGCGTTTCTCCAGGTTTATTGGTGGACGACTTGTCTTTATGGCAAGGGCTGGACTGATCTCCGGTTCGAATCCATGTGTATAACCTTTCAAAGTATCCACATGTCGGAGTTTTTTTTGTATGATATCCCAAGTACCTGTTTTTGTGCTGTTTAGTAGAATACTTGTAATTATGATACTCGTATTCTGACGCAGTAAAAGACCAATTTCATGTCAAAAAAAGTTGGGGGGTCTTGACACCTCCTTTTTGGATGATACCGTATGAGTGCTTCTGAGGTGGTTGAAAGATACCAGTGCTCTATAATCAGACGACATGTTCCAAAATGGATTGACCTGCCTGGTTGGCAAGAAATAACAATTGAAGCATTCCTTCTATAATCCAAGCAATTGCTGGAATCCTAAAAAAAGAAAGTAAGTGGCATCGGATTTGCAGTTAGTAAAACACTTGTTTATTGAATTTGATATTTTGCCGAGAGAGGGGGTGGTTGTAAAGGAAGGGCATTGCAGTTTTAGATGTGGTTTGCTTCACGTTGAAGAAGTGTAAATGGGTATTTGCCCAAATGTTTTTTGATGGAAAAAAATAAAATATGGAGGATTGACAAATGGCTTTAGCAGAACAGAGTTTCTTTTTCTTTATCCCGACTATCAGCATTCTTGGTGTAGGTTGTTCTAAGGAAGCAGGCCCCAAAGCTAAATCCTTGGGTTTCAAAAAAGCTCTGCTTGTAACCGACGCTGGCTTGGCTAAAATGGGTGTTGCCGATATTATCGGTGGTTACCTGAAAGCTGAAGGCGTTGATTATGTTCTTTACTCCGGCGCTGAGCCCAATCCTACCGACATAAACGTACGTGACGGCGTTAAAGTTTGGAAAGACAATAACTGCGACTCCCTGATCTCCTTGGGTGGCGGTAGCTCCCATGACTGTGGTAAGGGTATCGGCCTCATGATGTCCAACCCCGGTAAAGACATTCGTGACTTCGAAGGTCTCGACGTCTCCACTGAAAACTTCGTTCCTTACATTGCAATCAACACTACTGCAGGTACCGCTTCTGAAATGACCCGTTTCTGTATCATCACCAACACTGATACCCATGTTAAAATGGCTATCGTTGACTGGCGTGTAACAGCATCGGTTTGTATCGTTGACCCGGTCCTCATGCTCGGCAAGCCGCCCGCATTGACCGCAGCAACCGGTATGGACGCCCTTACCCACGCTGTTGAAGCATATGTTTCTACTATTGCTGAGCCGATCACCGATTGCTGCGCCATCAAAGCTATCGAACTGATCGCTAAGTCCCTCAGCCGCGCTGTTGCTTTGGGTTCCGACCTTCAGGCACGTGACGATATGGCATGGGCCGAATTCCTCGCCGGTATGGCATTCAACAATGCCGGTCTCGGATACGTTCACGCAATGGCTCACCAGTTGGGCGGTTTCTACAACCTGCCGCACGGCGTCTGCAACGCTATCCTGTTGCCGCACGTTGAGCAGTATAACCTGATTGCAGCTCCTGAGCGTCTTGCCGATGTTGCTAAGGCATTGGGTGTTAAGACCGAAAGCATGTCTACTCTGGATGCCGCACAGGCAGCCGTTGATGCCATTAAGAAGCTTTCCGCTTCCATCGGCATTCCGCCGAACCTCACCGTTCTCGGCGTAAAAGAAGCAGACCTCAAGGTTATGGCTGAAAACGCAAAGAAAGACGTTTGCCAGCTCATGAATCCTCGTACTGCTACTCTTGATCAGGTTATTGCTATCTTCAAGGACGCAATGTAATTCAACTGAAGTTTATTGTTGTACTCGAGGGGGGTGGCATTTGCCACCCCCCAACTTTTATCTACGTTAAGAAATCGATCAGTTTCGTTGGTTCCTGCCTAAAGAATGCTCTGTTCCGGTTTTTCCTTCAGCGTCAAACGCCTGTTGTTGTGAATATATGCGGTGAACCGACGGAGGAAAACTGTCTCTGACAAGAAGAAAAGCTGCTATCCAAAAAAGTGTCACGAATTCTAGTACAAAAACGATTTTGTCTTGTTATGATACAGCATAGTAGTGGTGAATATATAACGAAATCGGGTGGTTTCGTACGTACTAGAAATAGTATTGTTTTGTATTTCCAGGTGAGAATCGTCGAGAAACTGAAGTCGGTCTTGAATTCGCTGCAATAATCAAACAAGGTTACAATGCGAGAGAATAATGATTTTATTTTATTTTTGACTTGTGGTATGATTTTTCCATAGTTTAGTCCCGGGCAGCTTCAAAAATTGAAAAAAGAATGGGAATGGAGGAAAAAATGGGAGACAAGATTATCCGTATCAACATGACGAACCTAACAACTGCTGTAGAAGCAGTGCCGGCAGAGTGGGCCGGTATCGCTGGTCGGGCACTTACCTCGACTATCGTTGCCAAAGAAGTTCCGCCGCACTGCGATGCTCTCGGCAAATACAACAAGCTTGCTTTTTCACCCGGCTTGTTGACTGCAACTGCGGCTGCTAACTCCGGTCGCCTTTCCGCTGGCTTCAAAAGCCCTCTGACCGGTGGTATCAAAGAAAGTAATGCTGGAGGAACTGCTGCACAGAAGCTCGCAAGACTCGGAATCAAGGCTGTTATTATCGAAGGTATGCCTGAGAAAGAAACCTGGTACAGCATTCACATCGATAACAACGGCGCAACAATCAAAGAAGACGTTGAATATATTGGTAAAGGGAACTATGAACTCTTCAATATAATCGGCGAGAAAATGGGCCCCAAAATCGGCGTACTTGCCATTGGCCCTGCCGGTGAATTCAGGATGGCAGCTGCAAATATTTCCGTAAAAGATCCTGATGGAAACGTACGTAGTCATGGCCGTGGTGGTGGTGGTGCAGTTATGGGTTCCAAAAAGATCAAGTACATTACCATTGATGAGACTGGTGGACCTGGTGTGACCATTGCTGAGCCTGAGAAGTTTAAAACACAGGCAAGGATTTTCGCCAAAGCCATGCTTGATCACCCCGTTACCGGTCAGGGCCTCCCGACCTACGGTACGGACGTATTGATTAACATCCTTAACGAAGCTGGTGGTCTCCCCACCAAGAACTTCCGTTTCGGTACCGTTGATCACCCGGAGAAAATTTGTGGTGAAACCGTACATGATACCATTGCTTCCCGCCCTAATGGTGTGACTGCTCATGGCTGCCATGCAGGTTGTATCATCAAGTGTTCCCAGATTTATACCGATAAAGACGGTAAGTACATTACTTCCGGTTTCGAGTATGAGACTGTCTGGGGTTTTGGTTGCGCATGTAACATCGAAGATCTGGACGACATCGCAAAGAACGACTGGGTAATGGATGATATCGGTCTTGACTCTATTGAAGGTGCTGTTCTCATGAGCGTTGCCATGGAAGCTGGCATTATTCCTTGGGGTGATGGTAAGGCAA